>JAYVYN010000098.1:0-20776 GCA_043784265.1 Gammaproteobacteria bacterium
GCAAACTCATGGTTTTGTATTTTTAGAAGATATTCTTAATGAGGAGAATCGGATCAGTGCCGTGCTCAGCACTTCGGCAGGGAAATTCGAAATCCCCACGCGGATCGGGTTAAGCCCCAACCTACAGAACGCTAACGGACTGCCCTTGATCGTTAACGGACAATCTTTCTATCCGAGCGCGAATCTTGATGAGAATCAGCGCGAAATCACCCATTTCGCTATTTTAAGCCTGCAACACTCGCGCGGGCTCCTCGATGTGCAAACATCGGTCACCGCACGGTACTCCAGCCTAACGTTTACTCCCGACCGACTGGGCGATTTACTCTTCAACGGTATCGCCCAGAATGCGTACAAACAAAACATTGCATATGCCCTGCAGTCGGACGGCGCCTATAAACTACCCGATGAACACACGCTGCGTGCCGGGGTATCACTACAAACCGATCACTCGCGGAGCCTGACACAATCCGCGGTTATCGCACTCGATGCCACTGGCAATCAACTAAACGATATTCCGTTAACGCTGCTTGATAGCGGTGGAAAAACCGAATGGCTTGCAAGCATTTACCTACAAGATGAATGGAAAGTGAACCCTAATTTCACCGCAAATTACGGCCTGCGGTTTGATCACTTCACAGCGTTTACCGCTGCGAGTCAATTAAGTCCACGCATTAATGGGGTATGGCAAGCCGCTGCCGACACTACCGTACATGCCGGATATTCGCGCTATTTTTCTCCCCCTCCCTTTGAACTGGTCGGCACCAAGGCGATTGCCGCATTCGAAAATACCACCGCTGCCGCAGCCGTGTCGCAATACGACATACCACAGGCCGAACAGGCCAACTACTATGACATTGGCATTCAGCAAAAACTATCCACCCATTTAAATGTGGGCGTAGATTCTTACTTCAAACAGTCCCACAACCTAATTGATGAAGGTCAATTCGGTGCGCCAATTATTCTTACGCCGTTTAACTACCTGAGTGGCAAGCAATACGGCATAGAAATTACCGCTAACTACAGCGTGGAAAATTTATCCGCCTATGCAAATTTGAGCCTGCAGAGTGCGCGTGGTAAAACCATTGCGAGCGGCCAATTTAATTTCACACCCAGCACTCTTGCGTATATTGCCGACCACAGTATTCACCTCGATCACGAGCAGCAAATCACCGCCTCTGGTGGCATATCCTATCTGTGGCAGAACACCCACTTTAGCGCCGACCTCCTAGAGGGCTCGGGGTTGCGCGCAAGCCTTATACAGGCCAATGGCAGCATTGTACCCAATGGCACTCACCTACCTTTTTACACCCAAATTAATATGGGCGTGAGCCACGATTTCCATTTCGAGGAGGCAGGCAAGCTTACCGCACGAATCGATATCCTCAATATATTCGACAAGATTTACCAGATCCGCAACGGCACTGGCGTCGGAGTCGGGGCGCCGCAGTTTGGGCCGCGGCGCGGATTATTTATCGGTATCACTAAATCCATTTAGCGGATCAATTTAGGCGTCCCCTCAAATCGCGGCAAGCGCCTGATCCAAATCCGCAATCAAGTCATCAGCATTCTCGATGCCCACCGAGATACGAATAAGCGCGTCGGTCACACCCAGGCGATCCCGCATTTCCTTGGGTACTCCGGAGTGGGTTGTACTAGCAGGGTGTGAACTCAAAGTCTCCGTGCCTCCGAGACTGACCGCCAATTTTATCACTTGTAACGCGTCTAACAAGCGAAACGCCTCCGCTTCTCCGCCCTTCACCGCAAAGCCAAAAGTTGAACCGGGACTGGCGCACTGGCGCTTAAACACTGTGTAACGCGGGTCCGTCTCCGCTAAAAATCCCAAATAGTTTACGCTCGCAACTTTTGGGTGATTGCGCAAGAAATTTGCCACCAACGCTGCGTTCTCGGCCGACCTTTGCATCCGCAACGACAGGGTTTCCATGGAGCGCATAATCATCCAAGCGGTATTCGGATCTAGTTGAGTGCCCAAAGCACCGCGCAATTTCTTGACCGGACCCACCATGGCTTTGGAACCAATGACACCGCCCGCCACCAAATCCGAATGCCCCCCCACATACTTGGTCAACGAGTACATCACCAGATCGGCGCCATGATTCAACGGTTGTTGAAATACCGGACCCAAAAAAGTATTGTCGACCGCCACCGGAGGTCGACCCCCGTTTTGACGTCCTCCAATCTGTTCTGATATTTCACGCATCAGCGCTAAATCCACCAAACTATTGGTAGGATTGGCCGGAGTTTCGACCAGAACTAAGCACACTCTACCGCCGGTTTTGGTGGCCAATTCACTGGCACGCGCCGCCGCCGCCGCGACTTCTACCCGATCACAACCCGATGTAAAGCTCACTGCTTTAACCCCAAAGGCGGGCACGGTCCTATCGATCAACGTTTCCGTCCCCCCGTAGATCGGCTGGCTCATTAATATGACATCACCCGGCCTCACATAAGTCCAAAGTGTTGTTGAAATCGCCGACATTCCACTCGAGAACACCGCTGCCGTTTCGCCCTCTTCCCACAGCGCTAAGCGATCTTCCAGCACCTCCAGATTAGGATTATTGAAGCGCGAGTACACCAAGCCTGAGGACTGGCCGATCGGAGGCTCACGCCTTCCCGAAGTAAAATCAAAAAAATCCTTACCATCTTGAGCAGTCTTAAACACAAAGGTAGAGGTCAAAAAAATTGGTGGCTTCAATGACCCTTCAGACAAACTCGGATCATAACCATAGCCCATCATCTGAGTTTCAGGCTTTAGTACATGACTGCCAATTTTACGTTTATGATAAGTGTCGTAGCTCATGAAGACCCCCAATCGATAATAATGTATGCCATATAAGGTAAGACAGCATAACTCAACCCGGCCAAGCAAATGCTGCTGCTAGCCATCGCGCTGGCGACTTTTACCTGTACCCTAGCCGGCGGATTACTCGCGCTCCGACTGCGCGATCAGCTACATTTGATACTCGGATTCAGCGCGGGTGCCGTCATCGGCGTCGCCTTTTTTGACCTAGTTCCCGAAGCCATCACGTTAGGCAATAAGTTTTATAGTCCTTTCACAATTCTATCGTGCTCAGCACTAGGTTTTTTAAGTTATCTGGTGGTGGACCGAACGTTAAGATTTCATCGCGAAGCCGCGCCACGTGGATTTGTTGCCGCCGGAGTGCTATGCGCACACAGTTTCATCGACGGCGCAGGCATCGGTCTCGCCTTCCAAACCTCGCGCAACGTCGGCTTTATAGTGGCGATTGCTGTTCTAGCCCACGATTTTTCTGATGGCATCAATACCATGAATATCGTAATTAAAAACCGCGGCACCCGAAGCCAGGCCATTCGCTGGCTCGTCATGGACGCGATAGCGCCAGTGCTCGGCGTCATCTCCACGTTTTTTTTCACCCTACCCAATAGCTTATTTAGTATCGCGCTGGCGTTATTCGCGGGGGTTTTTCTCTATATCGGCGCCAGCGATTTAATTCCTGAAAGCTACCACGCCCACCCAAAATTTCTCACTACCGCCATGACCATTGCCGGTGCCGCCGTCTTATATCTGGCGATTACGCTGATCGGCCAATGATTGGCCACATCAATGAACTAATCTAACAGCGGTCGCAATACTGCCCGGCTGGTGTAAGCGCTGCCGCCGGACGCTAACATGATGCCAACAATCGCCAAGGTTTGTATCCCGGACAATCGTTCCCCTAAAAAGGCTAATCCCACCAGCGCCCCCATGACTGGCTCTAAACTCATCAACACACCAAAGGTACGCGAGGGTAGGCGTGCCAGCGCAAATATCTCCAAGGAGTAAGGCACCACGCTCGACAATAGCGCAACGCCCAGCGCCACAGGCCATAGCGCCGGCGACCAAAGCCTCGCGCCCACCTGGTAAATGCCAATCGGTGCGATCAAGACAGTGGCGACAAAAACACCCAGCGCTACGACCTGACCTCCGCAAGCCCCCGCCGCTTTTTGACCGAATACGATATACAGCGCCCAACACAACCCGGCGGCAACACCGAAACCCACCCCGGTCGGTGACATTGCCACCGAATCTACACCCAGCGGCAACAACACCAGCAAACCCAACACTGCCAAGGCCACCCACAAGAAATCAATGCCGCGCCGCGAGGAGAATAACGCTACTGCCAAAGGACCGGCAAATTCAAGCGCCACCGCCAAGCCTAGAGGAATCAATTGCAACGCCCGATAAAAGAAATAATTCATACAGCCCATAGCCAAGCCGTACAGCACGATGATTCGCAGCTCAACGAAACTGCAACGCATTCGCCACGGCCGCCAAATAATCATCAACACTAGCGCCGCAAACACCAGCCGAAGAGAAGTTGCCCCGGAAGCGCCGACAATCGGGAACAAACTCTTGGCGAGCGCAGCGCCAAGCTGAACGGACACCATCGCCGCAATCAGCGCGCCCACCGATACACCTAGCGAATAGATCTTCAGGGGGAAAATCTATCCATCGCTCAAACCCAAATGCTTCATTACTCGATTGAGGTTCTTACGTATAGTATTTAATTGCCCCAGACTTACGAGAGTCTTCATGGCTTCTTTTATGGGTTGCAGCGGATAGCCGCCGTAGGCACCAGCCACCGGAACATCATTGGTTACCGTTGATCTACCCGCAAGCACCACCTTATCGCCGATCGTCACATGGGCGGTAACCACCGAACTACCGCCCGTCGCGAACTCGCGGCCAATTTTAGTCGAGCCGCCCATCATAAACCCTGCGGTAAAGAAACCATTCTCACCTAAATCGCAGTTATGAGCGATATGGCAAATATTATCCAACTTAGTTCCCGATCGAATATGCGTCGAGGTTAATGTGGCTCGATCAATCGCACAATTGCTACCGATCTCTACCCCATCGCCAATCTGCACATTACCTAAATGAGAAATCTTTCTTGGCCGACCGCCTGGGCTTACTCCGTAGCCAAACCCATCGCTACCAATACTGGTGTGTGGATGAATTTCACAATCACTCCCCACCACGCAACCTGCCCCCACGAATACCTGCGGATGAATGATCGAGCGTGCGCCAATTTGCGCACCGTTTTCGACCACCACATGCGAGCCAATCAAACAATCATCGCTAATCACCGCATTCGCGCCAATCACACAATAAGGCCCCAAGTGCACGCCCGCACCGATCCTAGCCTCACTATGCACCACAGCGGTGGGATGACGCTCACCCCATTGGGTAAAGCGATCACGCTTCTTATCGAAATATTTTAATAATACCGCCATACCCATCGGAATATTCTTAACCGAGAAACAACAGCTGGCGGCATCATCCGTGGCGTTAACGCTACTCGCAACATTAGCCAGTACAATCAAGATGGCAGGCTTATGCTGGCGCGCCTCTTGAATCTGCGCAATATCACTGGCATACACCAAACTTGTGATTAACGCCGCCTCCGGTATTTGGCAACCACTCGCCGTAGCGCTTAAGTCACCGTGTAAAAATGTGAACACGTCCGAATACTGATTCTTGATTGTTTGAGCCGTTAGCACGATATCTTCCCTACTTTTAAGAATCCGCTGAACCTTAATTTATATGCCATTATCAACGCAAATAGCACCCTTATGCGAACCCAATGACCAATCTCATTTTAAAAATGCTGGAACGTCAGCCACTGATCATTCTAGACGGCGCGGTAGCCACTGAATTGGAGCGTCGCGGGGTGGATTTATGCGACCCGCTTTGGTCCGCTAAATGTCTAATCGAGCAACCGGATCTTATTCGCGCCGTGCACCTTGACTATTATAACGCGGGTGCTGACGTAGCAACTACCTCGAGCTACCAGGCGACTTTTGAATCCTTTGCCAAAAGAGGCATCAACACGCGGGGCGCAACGCAATTAATGCGCGACTCGGTCAGCCTCGCAACTCAAGCGCGCGACCAATTCTGGGACGAAGAAAAGGCTCGTGCGGAAAATCCATGCCAACGCCAAAAGCCGCTCGTGGCCGCGTCGGTTGGGCCCTACGGAGCGATGCTCGCGGACGGCTCCGAATATAGCGGCCGATACAAAATTAGCGATCAAGAACTTATGGATTTTCACGGCCAGAGACTGCGGGTGCTCATCGAGTCAGGTGCGGATCTGATTGCGTGTGAAACCATTCCTTGCCTACGTGAAGCGCTGGTGATCGCCCATTTATTAGAGTTTTATCCTAATGCATGCGCCTGGATCGCATTCTCGTGCCGCGACAACCAAAATAACTGTGAAGGTCAACCGATCACTGAGTGCGCCGCCGCGCTAAACCCGTTTACACAGATTGCAAGCATTGGAGTTAATTGCACACGCCCGGAATTCGTGGCCTCGCTTCTGCAACGGATCCACTTAAGCACCCATAAGCCGCTGCTTGCCTATCCCAATTCTGGCGAAGTGTACGATGCTACTGACAAGCAATGGCATGGCGCGGGTCACGCTGCTAGCCTGACCGCACTGGCGCCGCAGTGGTACTCAGAAGGCGCCCGGTTGATTGGCGGATGCTGCCGTACTACCCCTGCGCATATTCGCGAGTTAAAGACTTGGGCAAAGCGCAATTGCCCAAGTCTCACGATGCACCGGGGTTAGCGGCCAGCCTTATCGATTATTCTCGTGGTCCTCACGCCGCCTATCCTGGGGATTGGCTGGCTTGGGTTGCTGCGGCGGCTGAGCCTGCGGCGGCGCAGGTCTGGCCTGCTGCGGAGGAGGAGCCACAGCGGCCGGCGGTCTTACGAACTGAGGCTGAGCCTGAGGCGGCGCTTGCGGTCGCTGGTACGCTGGCGGCCTTGAGAACTGGGGTTGAGGTTGACGCGGTGGCTGAGCCTGGGGTGGCGCTTGTGGTCGCTCGTACACCGGTGGGCGCGCCGGTGCTTGCACGCGCTCCGCTCGCTGCGCGTCAGGGGCACGATATGCGGGTGGTGTATTCTCATTTCTATTCCCATTCCCATTCCCATTCTGCGGAAATCTTACGGGCGCCGGCTGCATCGGCCGCGGTGCCGGGGCTGCCGGCTGAGGAGCGGCCTGTACGCCACGCGTTTCAGCCGGGCGTAGCACCGGTACCGCTCCACGTGCGCCAACAACATTCGGTGAATTAAAGGCACCGGCGCGAGGCGTCGCGGCGATACTGGGACGCCCTCGGTTAGTCGTCACCAACATGGCCGGATTAACGCTCGCGGCTTGAGCATGCTGAACCTGCTGGATAGTCGCCTGTACGTGTGGGTCGCGCGCAATGACTCGCTCATGCGGAGTGGGTACTGCAGTAATGCCACCGGCACCCCCGTTGTAGCTCACGTTATTAATGGTGACATTGTTAATCACCGTCTCA
Source organism: Gammaproteobacteria bacterium (assembly GCA_043784265.1). Classification (GTDB taxonomy): domain Bacteria; phylum Pseudomonadota; class Gammaproteobacteria; order Steroidobacterales; family Steroidobacteraceae; genus Bog-1198. The sequence continues at coordinate 7,342 of JAYVYN010000098.1, forward strand.
TGATAGGTGTTATTAATAATCGTGGTGTTAACGTTGTTAACAGCCGTATTGTAAGCGAACCGATCGTTCACCCAACGACCACCGGCATATCCCGAGCCGATGTAACCACCACCATAATTGATACCGCCATAAAAGCCTACATGGGCACCCCAATAGCCCAAATGGAACAGGAACGCGCCCGCACCCCAGCCCCAATATCCAGGCGTCCATAAAAATCCGACCTGCGGCGGCGAAACCCAAGTACCGGGTATCCAATAATAACCCTCTCCACCGAAACCCCAGTATCCCGGCATCCATAGATAATCAGGCTCAGGACAAGGCGGCTGCTCGTAATAGGGTAACGGCGGCGGTGCTTCATACGCGCGCCACTGCCCTTCGGCACCCGAAGAGTCACCTTGAGAATATTCCTGGTCTGACCTGGGCTGCTCATAACCCTGCTGATCGTAACCTCGCGGCGACTCATAAGTCTGCGGCGGCGCATAGTTGCGCGGCGGCGGCGCATAGTTGCGCGGCGGCGGGGTATAGACACGCGCGGGCGCGGATTCATACGGATCCGAAATTACACAGCCACCGACCGTCACCGCGAAAAGTGCGGTGACCAGCACCGGGACAACCCGGGACAATGCATTTAAACCAATGGGCATCAACATAGTAATACCTCGAAAAAATAATCTACTGGTAGCTATATAACGCCGCAATGGAGTGCTTTCTACCAGTGTGAAGCGACTTTAACCCAATTAAGTATCATCCACCCCGCTTAGTACGCATATAAAGCAAATGTCGCCGATAATCGATGATTAAGGTATCTAATAATCCCAACACATCCATGCCAATCAATATGGCGGGTTCAGCGGTGAATTTCCAATGTGTAAAAATATACATATCCGCAAATGTAACACCCGAGTGATTGATATTAATTGACCCAAACTCAATCGCCGGCGTTGCAATGAGTTCACCGCTTTGAATTTCTTTAGTCGCGCCCATAATTTCATCAGGCCTTCCGTGCAATGTACGGTGCCGCCGCAACGCATCTCGTAGACTCAGATTAGCAATCGACCCCTGCCCCCCCGTGTCGATAATCGCTTTGACGCGCACCCCATCAACGCGCGAATCCACCACTATTAATTGACCGCGCAATGTACGAAAAGGAATTTTGACTAAATCACGATCTTCAGACTCACCGCGCGAATACGTTATCGTAATTTTATCGTGGCGAAAATCAATGAATACGCGCTTATCCGCAAACCCTGATGTCCCCAAAATGCCCTGCGCCCCGCCCAAGGCATCGGGGATAATGGGTAAAATCGCGGGCTCCAACATCAGATCGCCTATACTCAAAGAGCTGGCACGAATCGTCGGCACCGTGGCAAATCCGGTAACACCGCGCAACATCACCGGCGGAGACTCATCCAGCGCCATTCCTAGTACCGACGCCACGTTTGCCGTCACCCCAGAATGGCTGGCTCCAGAATCCAGCACAAGACGAAACGGCCCCCGCCCATTGATCATCACCGGAGCCCAAATGCGACCAATTTGATCGCGGCGGGTTGGAGCCACAAATCTCGGACCACGCCCCTCTACCACGATTTCATTCAACGCATCCGCCGTATCCGCGTCCGACAGAGCTGGAGCCGCGTGGGCACTAGCTATAAAAGCCATAGCTGCTGCGATAAAAACTATACCGACATTACCCCTACCGAAATAGCCACCTAAAAATTTGAGGCATTTCGCATATTGAGTATTCACCATAATGGAATATTACACCTAAGTGATCTTAAGACCCCTGAGTGCGCCAAAACATCTCTAGTCGGCCATGCCTCCGGTCTCGCCATTTTCGCGGTATACTTTCTGTATATTATGTCCACAGAAAGCACCAGACGCGTCATTCCCATTAAACTCGAAAAGTCCGCTACGCTCGACCCACGCACTCGTGCTGCGGTTCTGTCTGCCTGCCAAGCCCTTAAATCGCTCCCAGGAGCGCTACTGCCCATTCTGCACGCCGTTCAAGAGACGCTCGGATTTATTCCGAAAGATGCCGTCCCCGTGATCGCCGACCAACTTAATTTATCCATAGCCGAAGTACACGGCGTGGTGACCTTCTACCATTACTATCGCCAATCTCCACCTGGCAAACATATCGTGCACCTATGCCGGGCCGAAGCCTGCCAAGCGGTCGGCGCGGTCGCACTAGAAGCTCACGCCAAACGTACCCTAGGGGTGGATTTTCATGGCACGACTAAAGACGGCGCCATTTCTTTGGAACCTGTTTACTGTCTTGGTAATTGCGCCCTAGGTCCCTCCATCATGATTGACAATCGTTTAATTGGCCGCGTCACGCCGCAGAAATTCGACGCCTTAATGCTCAATTCGAGAATGCCGTGAATAGTGCCAGCATCAAGATTTATGTGCCCTGCGATGCAGCCGCGCTGTCCGTAGGCGCTAATGAAACGGCGCTTAGCATCGCCAGCGAAGCCAAACGACGCAATATTTCTGTTCAAATCACGCGCAATGGCTCACGCGGCCTACTGTGGCTTGAGCCGCTGGTTGAAGTCGAAACAACGCGCGGGCGCATGGCTTATGGACCTGTGCAAGCGACAGACGTCGCCGATCTTTTTGAGGGCGGGTTTTTACAAGGCAACGCTCACAAACTCGCGCAAGGACTCACCGCAGAGATCCCGTATTTCAAAAATCAGGAACGGCTCGCGTATGCTCGCGTGGGTCTCACCGATCCGTTGAGCCTAGTCGAGTATAAACAACACGGCGGCTACAGAGGCCTTGCCAACGCGCTTGCGCTTGCTCCCGCTGAAATTGTAAAGACCATCACCGCATCAGGCTTACGCGGTCGCGGCGGCGCGGCATTCCCCGCCGGCATCAAGTGGAATACCGTCTTAGGTGCGCCGGGCGAGCAAAAATACATCGTCTGTAATGCAGACGAAGGGGATTCGGGTACCTTCTCGGACCGCATGCTCATGGAAGGTGACCCCTTCGTTCTCATCGAAGGCATGACTATCGCAGGAATCGCCACCGGTGCCTCGCAAGGCTATATTTATTTACGCTGGGAATATCCGGAAGCCAAGCTTGCCCTTGATGCCGCGATTGCGGTTGCCTATTCCAATGGTTATCTCGGTGAGAACATTGCAGGCAGTACAATCCGTTTTGATCTCGAAGTACGCCTCGGCGCGGGAGCCTATATCTGCGGCGAAGAAACATCGCTACTGGAATCACTTGAGGGTAAGCGCGGTCAAGTACGCTTCAAACCACCGCTACCCGCGATTGCCGGTTTATTTGGCAAGCCCACGGTGATCAATAACGTTATTACCCTGGCCTCGGTGCCGATTATTTTGGATCGGGGTGCCGACTACTATCAACAATTTGGGATGGGTCGTTCACGCGGAACATTGCCGTTGCAATTGACCGGCAATATTAAACACGGCGGCTTGATCGAGAAGGCGTTCGGACTCACCTTGCGCGAGGTGCTGTATGACTTTGGGGGCGGATCGCTGAGTGGTAGGCCGATTCGCGCCGTTCAAGTGGGTGGCCCATTAGGCGCCTATTTGCCCGAATCACAATTTGACACGCCACTAGACTATGAAGCCTTCACCCATATCAAGGGAATGTTAGGCCACGGCGGCATTGTGGTATTTGACGATAGCGTGGATATGGCAGCGCAAGCACGTTATGCCATGGAATTCTGTGCCATAGAGTCCTGCGGTAAGTGCACGCCCTGCCGAATCGGTTCAACCCGCGGTGTAGAAGTGATTGACCGCCTAGTGGCGGGAGATAATGCCGGTCAGCAAGAAGTCTTGTTACGTGATTTGTGCGAGACTTTGACACACGGCTCGCTATGTGCGCTCGGGGGATTAACGCCCTACCCAGTACTATCGGCTTTAAATCATTTTCACGAAGATTTCAATAAGCCGGCGCGCGGCGCTAGCCTTAACTCGTTAGAGGATTAGACCATGCTGTCCATTGTTGAAACAGATTACGGTACTCCGCATCGCGACAACACAACGCTCGTGACTTTGACCATCGATGGTCGTGAAGTCACGGCGCCAGCGGGCACTTCGGTCATGCGAGCTGCGGCACTCTCGGGTTGCAATATTCCGAAGCTGTGCGCCACCGAACAACTAGAAGCCTTCGGATCGTGTCGTCTGTGTTTAGTACAAATCGAAGGGATGAAGGGCTTACCGGCGTCGTGCACCACCCCAGTAGCGGCGGGCATGAAAGTCACCACCCAGAACAAACAATTGGCCGACGTGCGTCGCGGCGTGATGGAGCTTTATATCTCCGATCATCCGTTGGATTGTCTTACCTGCCCCGCTAACGGGCATTGCGAACTTCAAGATATGGCGGGCGTGGTAGGCTTACGTGAAGTGCGCTACGGTTACGAAGGCGCGAATCACCTGGACTTAAAGAAAGACACCAGTAATCCCTATTTCACCTTTGATGCCAGCAAATGCATTGTCTGTTCACGTTGCGTTCGCGCCTGCGATGAACAACAAGGCACCTTTGCGCTTACGATCCAGGGACGCGGCTTCGAGTCTAAGGTTTCGGCGAGCCAAAACGATTCATTTATGGATTCCGAATGCGTGTCTTGTGGCGCGTGCGTACAAGCCTGCCCGACAGCGACGCTGTCCGAAAATACCTTGATTCAGAAGGGCCAGGCCGAACATAGCGTAGTCACTACCTGTGCTTACTGCGGGGTCGGCTGTTCGTTCCGCGCCGAGATGCAGGGCGAAGAAGTCGTGCGCATGGTGCCGAACAAAGACGGGCATGCCAATCACGGTCACTCCTGTGTGAAGGGACGTTTTGCCATCGGTTATGCAACACATTCAGATCGCATAATGAAGCCGATGATTCGCGCCAAAATTACTGACCCGTGGCGCGAGGTGTCCTGGCAAGAAGCGGTAGGCTATGCAGCGGCAGAACTTAAGCGCATTCAACAGAAATATGGGCGTGACTCCATTGGTGGCATTACCTCATCGCGCTGTACCAACGAAGAAACCTATCTGGTTCAAAAACTAGTACGCGCAGGCTTTGGTAATAACAATGTTGATACCTGTGCGCGGGTCTGTCATTCCCCTACCGGATATGGACTACGTCAAACCATGGGCGAATCCGCCGGCACCCAGAATTTCGACTCGGTGATGCAAGCCGACGTCATTTTTGTGATCGGCGCCAATCCCACTGACGGGCATCCGGTATTCGCCTCGCAAATGAAACGCCGCTTACGCCAAGGCGCGAAGCTCATTGTGGCCGATCCGCGTAGCATTGATTTAGTACGGACACCGCATATCGCCGCCGATCATCACCTTAAACTTAAGCCCGGCACCAACGTCGCGCTTATCAACAGCCTCGCGCACACGGTAGTAACCGAAAATCTGGTCAATGAAAGTTTCGTGCGCGACCGCTGCGAGATCCCGTCCTTCGACAAATGGCGTAAATTTGTCAGTGAAGCGCGCAACTCACCAGAAGCTATGGAAGCCATCACCGGTGTCCCCGCCGCCACTGTACGAGCCGCCGCACGCCTGTACGCCACCGCTGGCAACGGCGCTATTTATTATGGTCTCGGCGTCACCGAACATTCACAAGGCTCGACCATGGTTATGGGCATTGCCAATCTAGCAATGGCTACCGGCAATATTGGTCGGGCAGGCGTGGGAGTGAATCCTCTACGCGGCCAGAATAATGTTCAAGGTTCTTGCGACATGGGATCTTTTCCGCACGAATTTCCGGGCTACCGTCATGTTTCAGATGACCAGGTACGCTCAAGTTTTGAAACCGCCTGGGGCGTGCCGCTGCTCAGCGAGCCGGGACTGCGTATTCCCAATATGTTTGAGGCCGCGCTCGACGGCGAATTTAAGGGCCTTTACATCGAAGGCGAAGATATTGCTCAGTCGGACCCCAATACTCAGCATGTCACCGCGGCACTTATGGCGATGGAATGCATCATCGTTCAAGATCTATTCTTGAACGAATCAGCCAAGTTCGCCCATGTATTTTTACCCGGTTCCTCGTTCTTGGAAAAAGATGGTACGTTCACTAATGCTGAGCGTCGTATCTCCCGCGTGCGTAAGGTCATGCAACCTAAATCAGGGTATGCCGACTGGGAAATCACCCAGTTGCTCGCAAATGCGGTAGGTTACCCGATGGCCTACACCCATCCCGCCGAAATTATGGATGAGATCGCAAGCCTGACACCGACTTTCACTGGAGTGAGTTTCAAACGCATAGACGAATTGGGAAGCATACAATGGCCTTGCAATGAGGCTAGCCCGGCAGGTACGCCCACTATGCACATCGGTCAATTTGTACGCGGCAAGGGTAAATTCCTAGTCACGGAATATGTGCCCACCAGCGAAAAAGTGAACGCTAAGTTCCCCTTAATTTTAACCACCGGCCGAGTCTTAAGTCAGTACAACGTCGGCGCGCAAACTCGCCGCACCGAGAACAATCAATGGCATGACGAAGATCGGTTGGAAATACATCCGCATGATGCTGATGAGCGCGGCATTGCCGATCGCGATTGGGTTGGCATTACTAGCCGTGCCGGTGAAACCGTATTGCGTGCTCGCGTGACCGATCGGGTTCAACCAGGTGTTGTTTACACCACATTCCACTTCCCAGAGTCCGGTGCCAATGTCATTACCACCGACAACTCGGACTGGGCTACTAACTGCCCCGAATACAAAGTCACCGCGGTACAGGCGACTCGAGTCAGCCAACCGTCCGAATGGCAGAAACGTTTCCGCGAATTCACTGAGTCGCAAGAGATTTTGTTAAAAAGTGCGACTGCAAAAGACACAGCGATGCTCGCCAAATAAATTCCGTCATGAGTACCGACAAGCTGGCAAAAATGGTCAACGATATTGGTGATTTCTTTCGCGCAGAGGCCGTGCATGAAGATGCGATCGCCGGTATCGCCAATCACATCGGTAAATATTGGACACCGCGCATGCGCGAGAAAATATTAAAACTTGCTAATCAGAAAGATCACGGCATTGATGAATTGCCGCGCGAAGCGCTACGACGGATATCGGTGTAAAACGAGCGATATCGTACGATTAGACTTCTTTAAGTCTAATCGTACGAACTGCCCGGCACTCCCTAGCGCTTAAGTACACCCGATGCCTTCGCTACCTGGGTTGCAATAAAATCCATCAAACCGGGCGATAAGCAATCGTAAGGTTCCAGTCCTTTAGACTTTAGGTGACTGCGCACGGCATCTTGCTTCGCGGGATCTGCGCCCGATTCGATAATTGATGATACAAACGCGGCGAATTCAGGCGGTGACCAGCCGGCGTCTTGGGATAGTTCGGTGTGAATAAAATCGAACCCGTACAGCGGGTGCTTTTCATTTTCAATTCGGCCGTACATATGGACACCGCACATCTTGCAGGCATGACGCTGAATGGTCGCCTTAGGATCAATCACGGTGAGCTTATCGGCATTCTCGGTTACTTTAAGTTTATCGCGGGTCACAACCGCGACCACCGAAAATTGCGCGCCTTTGGGCTTCCAGCATTTACTGCAGCCGCACGCATGATTGTGAGCAGATTGCGAACTGATCGAGACTTTAACCGGTTTTTCCTTGCAATGACAAACCAGCGTACCGCCAGCGAACCCCTTTGCAGCGGGCTTGATGCCATTGTCAATCGACGGATGAATGGAAATAGTGTTACTCACGAATTTCTCCCCCTCGTTAGTGTTTCAGAAATTGAAATCGGATATTTGAGACGACCGCAATTTTAGCGCTAAATCCAAGTGATAAGCGAACCTAGGCTGTCAATGCTCGCTCCAAACCTTCCAAAAGAGGCCCCAGTTTAGGGGGACTAGCTTCAAAAGTCGGCCGAATGCCGCGCGCCATCAGGGCTTTTGAGCATACCGGTCCGATTGAGGCGATTACGACTTGATTGAGTTGATCAGCGAGAAGGCGATCAGAGTGTAACGATTCTGCAACGTTAAACAGATTTTGCAATTGCACGGCGCTGGTAAAAACTACTGCATCAACCGATGAATTCGCTAACGCTGCCAATAATTTCTGCAAGGGCTTTAAATCCTGGGGTAAGGCCCAGCGATAGGTCGCGAGTTCAACGATGCGCGCACCTCGATGGATAAGAATTTCCCTTAAACCCAGATTAGCGGCTCCATAGCGTTGCACAAGAACTCGCTCACCCTGTAGGGGAATTTGAATAATACCCTCTGCCACTGTTTCGGTCGTAAAAGGTGATTGCGCACGGATATCGATTTTCACGCCGCGACTATTTAACTCACCCACAGGCTTGGGTCCGCGCACGACCACGACGGCGCCTGACAGCAACTTGACCAGTTCGTCCGTCAAATTGAGTTCATCAGTCGTTTGAAACAACATGCGGGTGCCTACGCCAGTTTGGAAAATAACTACTTTGTACGGTTGCTCGCGCCAATCCTTAATCAGCGCTTTAAGTTCCAAAGGATCGATATCGGGTACTTCTTCTAATGCAGGTGCCCACAAGGGTACGCCGCCACGACGGGCAATCATCTCCAGCATGTGCTCGCCAGTGCGCGTCTCTAATATCGCGACCACCTTGTTTTGCATGAGCCGATTAGACCTCAAGCATAATCTTGCCAATATGCGTCGAAGTTTCCATCAGTCGGTGCGCCGCGGCGGCTTCGGCTAAAGGAAAAGTCGCGTGAATAATCGGCCGTACCTTACCGGCGTTGAGTAAAGGCCAGATTGCGTGACGAGCGGCAGCAACGACCGCCGCCTTCTGGGCCAAGGTTCTGGGTCTTAAAGTGGACCCCGTGAGAATCAAGCGCTTCCTCATGATGGTTAATAAATCAATCTCGACTTTTGCACCACCGATGGTCGCGATGGTGACGATTCGTCCGTCCATCGCCGCCACTTCCAAATTTCGCGCGACATAGGAGCCTGCGACCATATCGAGCGTTACATCAATACCTCGGTCATGGGTAAGTTCCATAATCACGGCAACGTAGTCTTCCTGATGATAGTCGATGCCACGAACAGCGCCGAATCGTTCACAGGCACGAGCTTTTTCGGCTGAACCTGCGGTTGCAAATACGCTAGCACCGAAGCTGCTAGCCAACTGAATCGCAGTAGTACCGATGCCGCTAGTACCACCATGAATCAATACGGTATCACCCGCTTTACAGCCACCCCGTTCAAACAAATTGGTCCACACGGTCAGGAAAGTCTCCGGTAAGGCCGCGGCCTCCACCATACTAAATCCCTGTGGCACCGGCATACACAACGCGGCAGCCGCTACCGCGTATTGCGCGTAACCCCCTCCTGACAATAGAGCGGTAACGCGATTGCCGATGGCAAGCTCGCTGACATGAGGACCTAACGCCACGATCTCGCCCGCCACCTCCAGGCCCGGTAAATCAGAAGCGCCTGCGGGAGCCGGATAACGGCCCATGCGTTGCATCACGTCGGGTCGATTAACGCCCGCGGCGGATACCCGCAATAACACTTCGCCATCCCCGGGCGTGGGCACAGGTCGCATACACAGGCGTAGTTGTTCAGGGCCACCAGGAGCGGCAATTTCAATCGCTGACATTTCGTGAGGTATCTTCATTTAACTCGCTCCAGCTGATCCCAGCGGCAATGTACCCAGCAATTCAGCGGCCCCATTCCAAAATACCTGGATACCGATGCAGAATAATAAAAATGCCGACAAACGCACCACAATCGTGGTGCCGGTAGCTCCGATCAGATCAGCTAATCGCGCCGAATGTCGATAAAACAGATGTACCAAGAGGGCAAGCAATACCACGGCCAAGATAGTGGCAACGTAGAACTCCAGAGTGGCCTTATGAAACCCGGTCGGTCTGCTCGCTCCCAATGAAATCGCCACCGAAATAGTACCGGGTCCGGTGGTTAAGGGCATGGTCAAAGGATAAAAAGCCAGACGACTGGGTGGAACGTCAATTGACACGAGTTTAGGGGTCTCACTCCGCCGTTGCTCGGTCGCATCAGGTTCGGTCAACATGCGCCAACCCGACATCGCCACGATGATGCCGCCGGCAACGCGTAGCACTGGAATTGAAATACCGAAAAAACTCAAGACATAAGCACCGACATACAACGACACGGTCACTATCGAAAAAGCATAAATTCCCACCCAACGCGAAACTTGAGCTCGCACCCGTGGTTCAAGCCCCTGGGTTGCACCAAAGAAAATAAACGCACCTGACAGTGGGTTTACGATGGAAAAAAGCGCTCCGAAGGTCAATAGGAAAGTGGCCATCCCGATATTTTGCCACGACCCGCACGCTGTGGCTCAATTGAACGAAAAAAAGTGTACAAGAAATGCACGCCGCTACTAACTTCCGCTATGTCTTATTGTTGGCCGCAACCGCCGCCACTGGAGGACTCCTATTCGGCTTTAATATTGCTATCATCAGTGGTGCTGGCCCTTTTTTTACGCATCACTTCGGCTTAAATGTTTTAAGTCTGGGCGTCGAGAATGACAGCGTCTGGTTAGCCGAGAATCGCGATACCACCGCTCAATCCCTTAGGAAATAATTCGCTATGGTCAACATTGTCACTCAACCCACGACCCGCTACACGCAAACAGCGATTGTGTTTCACTGGATAATTGCGGTATTCGTTATTTTTAACGTGTTTCTTGCCTGGAGCTTCGACTACTGGCCGGAGAAAAATGTCCAGATTGGAAATGACCTGCATAAGTCCATCGGCATTACAGTATTTGGATTAGCGCTCATGCGCATACTGTGGCGGTGGAGCCATCAGCCGCCAGCGTTGGCTGCGTACCTCAAACCCTGGGAAGCACGCACCGCTAAGATCGCGCATATCGTGCTGTACGTACTGATTGTCATCATGCCCGTGTCTGGCTGGTTATATGACTCGGCCTGGAAAGACGGCGCCGCTCACCCTATTCATTTTTTTGGTCTATTTGATTTCCCGCGGTTAAGCTTCATCGTCAATCAACCCGCCAATATCAAAAAGCAATACGACGCCTTTTTCGGCGGCATGCATACTAAGCTCGCCTATGTAATCTACGCGTTTGTCTCGCTGCATGTTGCTGGGGCGCTCAAGCACCAGTTCATGGACAAAAAACCGGAATTGCAGCGGATGTCATTAAAGGGTTGAAGGTCGAGTTATTGGCGATATGCCCTATTAAGCTGTCGCCGGGCGCCGCGCGTACCAACCAAACGACAAAATAACGGCATAGCAAAGCGCTGGCACAATCATCGCAAATTTCAAGCTGGTCAAATCCGCAGCCTGCCCCGTAATTAAGGGTACGATGGCGCCGCCCACAATCGCCACACAAATAATTCCCGACCCATCAGCAGTCCGATCTCCTAGCCGCTCTGAAGCCAGTGAAAAAATTGTCGGGAACATAATCGAATTACACAGACCAATCGCAAGCAACGCCCAACCCGAAATCATTCCGACACTGTTAGCCGATATCAACAACAGCAGTATCGAGCCCACATTGACGCATGCCAACACCTTGCCCGGCGAGAACACTTTCAAAAAATAAGCTCCGATGAATCGCCCCACCATCGCACCACCCCAATAGAACGGTACCAGTTTTCCAGCCGCTTGAGCCCCTATTCCCATCACGCTAGACTGCATCATATAGTTGACAATTACAGAGCCAATCGCGACCTCAGCACCCACGTACAGAAAAATACACAACGCGCCGAAACCAAATCGCGGGCGCGCGAGCAACGAAAAGCCGTCCAACAGACCTCCGGTTGGCACTTGAGACTCAACTAATCGCTTACGGTTTAGCCAGACCACAATGGCCACAATTAACAACGCAGCGGCAAGCCCCAAATAGGTGTGTTCAACCACTTGAGTTTCAACACCCCTAAACGCGTCGAGCGCTGCACCGGATAGCTTGGAAGAATCCACCGTTCCCAGTGATCCTAAAATAAGGATCGATCCCACATAGGGAAACACAGTCGTTCCCAATGAATTAAAGGCCTGTGCGAAGGTCAGGCGGCTATGCGCGGTCGCCGGATTGCCCAGAATCGAAATCAGAGGATTCGCGACCACCTGAACGGTCGTAATACCTGCGGCAAGAATAAATAGCGCAAACAGGAACATTCCGAACTGTCCAGTGCTCGATGCCGGCACGAACAATAGGCAGCCCACCGTCATCGTGATAAGCCCAATGACTGCCGTACGCATGTAGCCAAACTTCTTCACTATCTTGGCCGCCGGCAGTGAAATAATAAAATAGGCGGCGAAAAATGCCGACTGCACTAACATTGCCTCAGCATAATTCAGAGTGAATAGCGCTTTAAGCTTCGGGATAATCACATCATTGAGGCTCGTGATCCCGCCGAAGATGAAAAACAAGGCAAATACAAAGACCCGCAGATCTTGTCCTGGAGCAACCGTAGCCGTCTCCGTTTTTCCTGTCATCAAGGCCATATTCCAACCCTCCCCTTAGATTCTACGAGTATACCCAAACACATTGCCGTGGTCAGAGGTACGTCCTGATCGCCCGTGCCATCGGGTGGCCCATAGTGCCACAGAGCCAATACTAATGTTCCATCCTCACGCCGAGTGACGAGCGTGGAATCGGTTTCCATTGTTAGCCGCCGGTGTCCAAGCCGATACAGCAATGCCACTGCATTGAACGCGGGCTTCGGAATATGTACTCTTACCCATAATCTCCCGACTCTCATGTAGTTTTTTATTGCTGCTTTCCTGATATTGTAAGCAAATTCATTGATCACGCAATCGACGGCGAGAACCTAAAGTGTGGGAGGATTTTCAGTGTCCCGATTGATGAATTCACGTGTATTTAATCGAAGCGTATTTCCTTTGACTGCTGGTTGAAACCAAAAATTTTCACAGCCCACCGGATGCACTGCGCCTCGAATGGCAGTCACTGCCTAAGGGCGGTAGGGACGCTGATGTTACGGGGCAAACCATGTCGTTATTCGGCATGTACAAGAACAGCGGCGACATGCTCGAAACCTCCCATAGTCCGTTTATTTACTGGCATTGGTCACCGCAATGGGGCTACTAAATCCACTTCCCACTGATTGGTTTCAACGAATCATTGGCCACTTACTTATTTGACATTGCCTCACCGACTAATTCGGTGCCCGCCGATATGTACTACTCGGGCTGGGCCAGCCATTACCCAAGGGCGCTGGAATATCAACAAGGATAGTCCGGCAGCCCTGATAGCGAGCTATTGGGTTTTCATCCGCACCAGCTACATCTTGCCCTTACACCTCTGACGCGGCGGCTAAGAATTAGCACCCAATCGGTGTGGCCGGTGCGTTTACCTACGGTTGCGCGCTGGCGGATTTAAGAGATTTCGACAACAACCATGGCATCAGTTCAGGTTCAGCGTACGCGTTCTCCCAAGAGCCATGCCCGACCCCGGGATATTCCGTGTATTTAACGTCGGCACCCAGCGCTTTCATGGCCTCGTAC
>JAYVYN010000099.1:0-21088 GCA_043784265.1 Gammaproteobacteria bacterium
CTTTGGAATATGTACGGACCCACAGAAACGACCATTTGGTCCTCCTGCATTCGCCTTATGCCCGGTGAAGTACCGATCACGGTGGGTGCGCCAATCGCCAATACACAGTTCTATGTTTTGGACCCTAACGACCAACCGCTACCCTATGGAGTTCCAGGCGAACTGCACATTGGAGGCGACGGAGTGGCTCGCGGCTATTATCATCGAGATAACCTAACCGCCGAGAAATTCATTCGGAACCCATTTGCTCCTAAAGACTTTAAAGAGCCGCAACGGCTGTACCGAACCGGTGATTTTGCGCGCACTCTGCCTGGCCTGGGCCTACAAGTGTTGGGCCGCACCGACCAACAAGTCAAACTACGAGGGTTTCGCATTGAACTTGGCGAAATTGAAGCTGTTCTTACCAAGACCGCGCAAGTCGCCGCCGCGTCAGTCATATTGCGCAAGGATGCCGCTGGAATTCCGCGTTTGATGGCTTATTTTGTAGAAAAAACCGGTGCCAACCGATCCTATGATGAAATACGTTCGTTAATAGCGGTTGAACTGCCCGAGTACATGATTCCATCCGCCTGGTTACGCCTGGACGCGCTACCCCTGACTCCCAACGGCAAAGTGGATCGCAAGGCGCTACCTATGCCAGAATCGAGTACATTGGTAGCAGAAGATTTTGTGTTGCCCAGGACACCCACTGAGGAGACTTTGACAAAGATATTTGAGGAAGTCCTGGGGATGCAGCGTGTTAGCATAAATTCAGATCTGTTGAAATTGGGCGCCGACTCGATCCAATTATTTCAAATTACCGCTCGCGCAAACCGCGCAGGCCTTAAAATCACGGCTAAGCAATTACTGCAATCGCGCAATGCGGCAAGCCTCGGCAAGGTAATAGACTCAAGTAAATTGGACCCTGCGCACGATCAAGCGGAATCACTCCCCACGTTGGGTCAATTCCAACGTAATCGGCTTCGTAAATAATTAATGACCAAGCTCGCCAACTACGTTGCTAATTCGTCGTCCCAAGTTAACAGCGATGCGCTACCTACCATGGTCAGTTCGAATCGCACCGACTTCCCTTGCTCAGTGGGACAGGAACGCTTTTGGCTATTGGATCGCTTAGACCCTGGCAACTCTTCCTACAACGTCGCTGTCAGATGGCGTCTTGAGGGACTAGTCGCTACAAGCTTGCTGCAACGTTCTTGGGATACGATTATAGAACGTCATGAAATCCTTCGAACTCAGTTTCTTGAATCAGGCGGTGTCATAACCCAAAGAATACTGGAGCGGGCACCCTTCAAATTAGTCGAGATTGATCTATCGTATATGTCTGCCGAAGCAGCCCAAATAGAAGCTGATCGAATCGGCGTGATTGAGGCTCGCGCACCGTTTGACCTGAGCACAGGTCCCGTGCTTAGAGTCACTCTCTTAAGGTTAAGTGCCGATGTCGCCGTTATATTAGTGACGACTCATCAAATCGTATCAGATGGCTGGTCTATTGGCATTATGGCGCGAGAAATGGGTCTGATCTACGAGGCACTATCCCGGGAAGAAGCCGTTACATTAGAGCCGCTCGCCATTCAATATGCGGATTATTCGCTGTGGCAACTCGAGTGGCTACGAGTACGTGGCACTGCCGACGAAACGGCATACTGGATGCAACAGCTCGCGGGGGCCAAGCCATTTAAGGTTCTCCCGGATCGCGCACGCACGGGGCTACCCACGACCAACGGCGCCATCGCATCGCGGGTATTACCTCGTGAATTGACTAATAAAGCGCACACTTTGAGTGTCAATCACGGAACAACTCTGTTTACTACTGCCTTAGCCAGCCTTTGTGCTGTACTTACGCGCGTCACAAATGCGGGCGATATTGTCCTGGGCACGCAGGTCTCAGGGCGGGATCAAGTGGAATTAGAACCCATGATCGGCCAATTTGTCAGCTCCCTGATTCTACGCAACAACTTAAACGACGATCCGTCGTTCAACGATCTAATGGGACGAATTGCCGAGACAACTGCGCAAGCATTAGAGCATAGGCATATACCGATCGAACAATTGCTAGGGATGATAAAGCCAGAACGCGCCGACGGAAATTCCCCGGCCATATCGGTCAACTTCATTTTTCAAAAAACGTTTATTCAAAACACCCGCTATTCATCCTTTTCACTCGTAGATCTCCCTTCTCTTCCCACTGGCGCAATCTACGATCTGAATTTTTTCATGGTTGAGCGTCCCGACGGGTGGCGGTTCTCGTGCCAATACAATACCGAACAGTTTGAGGCTGAAACTGCCGAACGACTAATCGTTTATTTTCAAAATGTCATGGAAAGCGCTATTTCAAATCCGAGCAAACGTATTTCAGACCTGGCGATGTCTGTTCCCGGAGAAGCCAGAGCATTACTTAACAGATTGAACGACTGTCGGGCATTGTATCCACGCGAACTTACAATTTCTAAATTATTTGAAATGCAAGTTATGCGCCTGCCGGACGCTACCGCAGTCAGTTTCGAACGCAGCCAACTAAGCTATTCCGACCTAAACAGTTCAGCGGAAAAATTTGCCCTGTATTTAAGTGAAAACGGCGTAACAGCCGGGGCGGTCGTCGCGGTATGCGTAGAACGATCACTAGACCTAGCAATCAACATACTCGCTATTCTTAAGTTAGGTGCTACTTTTCTAGTGCTAGACCCGAAAGATCCTACCGCACATCGAGTAGCAGCAACTAAGGTCTCGAATGCCTTTGCCATAATCCAACGGTCAGATTTATCGTGGGATATCCGCAGTCGAACAATTCTAATTAATTCAACGGCCCAAGCAACGACGCACGCAGTCCAACGCAACTTGGGGTTATCAGTTGACGTTGCGACAATTGCGTGCCTGATCTACAGAACCGACGGCAGCAATGGGTCGTGCGTAGCACTCACCCACGGAAACCTCGTTAATCTAATTTATTCGCTCTCAAGTCGCTTAAGATTTAGTGAACGAGATACGCTAGTTGCTACATCCAACATATCTCTCGATATATCATCTGTGGAAATACTTTTGCCGCTCCTCACAGGTGCCCGCCTAGTATTGCCCGCTCAACTTGACCTTGAAAACGGCCGTAGACTGCTCAACCTAGTACAGCATTGCGGAGCGACCACGATGCAGGCTTCTTCCCATATATGGCACGCTCTACTAGCGGCTGGATGGGTCGGCTACCCATCACTGAAAATGCTGTGTTCGGTCAGCGAATTAAACCCCCTACTAGCGGATCAATTATCACGCATGAGCGGCGAACTTTGGGCGCTTTACGGGCGAACCGATTCGACCGTGTGGTCATCGGCGGCGAAAATAAATTCCAATCAGGCATTTTTTGGGTTAAAGCCATTAGCAAATATGGCACTTTATGTATTAGACGCGTCTTTGCAACCATCACCCGTGGGCGCAACCGGTAATTTGTACATTGGGGGCGACGGACTGACCGCAAATAACTCATTCGTAACTGATGCTGTCAACAACATTCCAGATTCGCGTCTTTGTGCGACCGGCGCATTAGCGCGACTCAAATCAAATGGTCAGCTTGAATATCTGGGGCGTGCCGACCATCAATTTAGTTTTCGCGGCCGGGAAATTAATCCCGCCAGCATTGAAACCTTGTTACAACGTCATCTAAACGTTGCTCAGGCAGCGGTAGTTCACTGGGACGAGCCCCGCAATGAATCAATATCGGCATACGTGGTATCACGAACGCCTACCACCAATTCAGAGACGTTGTTGACCGAACTACGAAATAACTTGCAGCAACTGTTGCCACATGACTTAGTACCTTCACCTATTACCTTGAGCGATTCATTGCCGCTTATGGCCGATGGACAATTAGACCGTCGCTTGCTTAAGCTTGCAAGACCACTTGCTATTCGAAAAGTTGGGGAGCAGTCATCGGATGCAATCGAAGAGAAACTAAAAAAAATATGGTGTTCAATACTTCGAGTTACGAATATTGAATTGACGGATAATTTTTTTGAGCTAGGCGGACATTCTTTGCTTGCTGCACGGATGTTAGTGCAAGTAGAGAGAGTGTTTGATCGGAAAATCCGATTAGCGGCTTTATTCGCCGCGCCAACGATTAAGGGTTTAGCTGACATTCTGCGAAAACCACACACCCGAGAATTTGATTTTCGGCAAATGGTTAAAATCCAGCCAGGCGGGTCAAAGCGACCGCTCATTGGCATCAATAACACAGGGATATTTTTCGGCTTATCAAAATATCTAGGCTCGGAACAACCGGTCACTTCATTGCAGTTATTTGATCCATCGTTGCGAAACGCCTTATTGCCTAATAGTTTAGAAGAAATTGCTGCGGGCTACGTCGAACTAATTCGTCGTGTGCAGCCGCAGGGGCCCTATGATTTGATGGGTTGGTGCGTAGCCGGTGCTTTAGCGTTTGAAATTGCTTGTCAGATTCGGGAGTCGGGTCAAGAGGTAACACATCTGTTTTTAATTGATTCGTGGGTACCGAGATATTTACAAAGGCTACCAAAACTGCGCGCGTTCATCGGCACTTATTCCATGCGTTTGCAGATAATAACAAGAGATTGGCTCAAAGCAGTATCCGGCGCTCAATCCCTATCAACTTTTTTTGCGAAACGAATGATTGTCAAAAAAATATCAAGATTTTTCTTGCGGAAACAACATCACGCTGAGAATATTTTCCTTGCGGACTACGCAACCTCCGAAACTTATGATCAATGGCTATTGACTTATTTGCAAAAAATTAGTCTCGCATACCAACCAAAAATATATCCTGGAAAATTAACGCTACTCCGCAGTCGTCGAGAACCTGCTGGCTGGTTTGCGGAGCGCACTGCTGGTTGGCAAGCATTTGTTGCCGATGTTGAGGTGTTTTTCATCGACGGCGATCATTTCACCATGTTTAATGAACCTGGAGTTGTACAAATGGCAACTCAGATTGCGGCGGTACTAGATAGGGTCAATCCTCGCTAGGGGCGCGATGAACGAATTTTGCGGCGAATTCTGGTATCAATACAACAATTAATAGTCCATATATAAGAGCGCCCACACAGGCCAGCACCAGTAACAATGTTAAATTATTTAAGAAGCCCGACAAAAACTCGCGCAGAAACCAAACACAAGCTCCCATCACCAGTGCCGCTACCAGAGGTCTGGCCTGGGAGATTAAGAGGCTACGGATAGGAGTTGCGCTCCTAACTTTTAGTAGTGCGAGCGGCAGAGGTAGCAATACCAATGGTCTCAAAGCAATTGCCGCGCATGCGACATTAAGACTTAAGGGAGCGGAGAGAAATACGATTACCACTATGGCTACAGTTTGCGCAATTGATCCTAGCGCCTCGGTGGACTGATGATTCAAGGCCAGTAGCGCAGCCCCCACACAGTAGTGCGTTATCAATGGCATGCAGATCAACAACATAAACTGGGCGGGTATAATCCCTAAATACCATCCGGGATTTAGCCAGACGTGGAACAAAGTAGGCAAAATCACTACACCGCCGAGACAAACTGGAAAGCAGAAAACACTCATTCGGGTCGATATTTGCCTCAGAGCGTCATCGAAGTCTGCTGGCGCAAATGCAAATTTTCGCAGCTCGACCCGTGCAACGGCATAGCGTGGGACCACCACGATTTCCATTAAAATGTCACTTAACCGGCCGGCGAGGCTAAAAAGACCAAGCTGCACCGGGCCCCAGTAAATGCCCAAAATAAGACGCGGGACTTGCGCACCCGCCCAGTTCATTACTCGGGACAACATGGTGGGAGCCGCAAATCGCAGCAAATCGTCAAAATGCCGCTTAGAGAATCCCAAGTGAAAGTCCAAGGGTACCGCATACCAGAGCACCCATGCTGCCACAAGTCTCGTAACAAGGGCCTGCCAGACCAAGGCCCATACACCGGCCCCCGTGAGGGTCAAAATTAGCCCTACACACCCTCCTACTAACACACTACCCATGGAGCGTATGGCCAATGGTCTAAATTGCATGTCTCGCTTGGTAGCCGCGGTTGGCGCCGCCGAAAATGCCGTGATGGCAGGCAATATCGACATCCAACGCAATATCGACACTAAACTCGAAGCACCAAAAAGTGCCGCAATTTGAGGCGCGGCAATAAAAATCACAATGCCGAACAACACCGCAATACCCACGTTCACACACGTCATGGTGCTGTAGTGTTGATCCTCAATAACTCGAATCGATATGAGCGACTCCGCCGCGGCTTCGATTAGGACCGATTCACATGCCCCCACGAATATCATCACCATGGAAATGAGCCCGAAAGCCCGCGGCCCGAGTAATGGTGCCTGGATCGCGAATAACCCGAGCCCAAAAACCTGCCCAAAGATCGCTCGAGCGGTCAGCCACGAAGCAGGCGACAATCGCGAGAAAAGCTTCAATTAGCGCTCGATTGAGGAGATTTTAACGGCGTAAATGTCATCACGGGTTCGGGTCCTTGACACATTCCTCACTTGGGAGCATTCCTGGAATAGTATAATAGTATGATGCCCGTTAAGCTTGGGCCAGCGGCCGTGGTATTAAATCGCGTGGAGGCAGATAGTGCGTATTGATTGGAGTAGGCTCGGATTTTCGCTATTAACACTTTGTCTGTTGATGCTACCGGTTGCTTATAGTAGCGCCGTCAACTCCAATACGGAGGCCACTAAAACTTCCCCGCCGGCACCTTTGCTGCAACTAGGCCCGGGCGACAGCGTTGCGATATTGGTGTACGGGCAGCCCGATATGAGCGCCACCGTCTATGTATCAGACGATGGCTCCATTCCTGTGCCACTTGCGGGCCCAGTACAAATTGCTGGCCTATCGCCAGCTAGTGCTGCCAGTAGAATAGAGCAGGCTTTAAAGCACGGCAACTTTCTGGTCGACCCGCATGTAACACTTACGGTCACTCAATCCCGCAGCCAACGCGTATCGGTGCTGGGTCAGGTCGGAACCCCAGGTCGCTATGCCATTGAGTCGAATACCTCAATAATCGATCTCTTAGCACAAGCCGGCGGCGTCACGGAGACCGGTTCAGAGACGGTCTATTTGTTGCGCGCAGACCCACAAGGCCGGGAAGTTCGCTACCCGATCAACATAAAAGAATTGACCGACGGCATGAAATCACTTCCTACTCAAGGGCTTAAAGGAGGGGATTCGATTTTTGTGCCGCGCGCCGAACAGTTCTATATTTATGGCGAAGTCAATCAACCGGGCAAATTTCGCATTGAATCAGGAATGACTGTAATTCAAGCAATCGCAAGAGCCGGCGGAATTTCCGTTCGCGGAAGTCAACGCCGTGTTGAAATCAAACGACATACTGCAGATGGAAGTTACGTGACGGCTAAAGCGAAAGCCAACGATCCGGTACAGGCTGATGATGTTATTAGAGTAAAGGAGAGTATTTTTTGAGATCCCGTAGAAACTTGCCAGTTCTGTCGGTAGCGGCAGCTCCTATTACACCGGATGCAGAGTTACCTCACGATAATGCAAGTGCTGGTCCGTCTATGGCACAAATTACTACAATCGTTTGGGCTTATCGAAAACACGCATTGATTATTGCAGGGGCTACAATATTGCTTGCCGCTTTGTTCGCAAAGTCTCTGTCCAAGACTTACACAGCAACGGCCACGCTCATGTTCAGCAACGAAACCAATGAGCCTCTTGCCGGTGCCGCACCCGGCGCACCTCAGCCAAGCAATAATATTCAAACCGAGGTTCAGTTAATGCTGAGCGCGGAGGTTCTATTGCCTGTTATTGATAGACTCGAACTGACTAAAATGAAGCACTATACGGCGGGTCATCGTGGCGAGGAAAGCACCCTGCCAAGTTGGGCCAAAGACGTGTTAGTGAAAGATTTGGAAATTGTGCAAGGTCAATACGGAAGTCAATTAGTCTATGTTACGGCCACCGCCTCCGACCCAGTGTTAGCGTCAAAGATCGCGAATTCGGTTGCCGAAATATACTTAGACCAAGAACGCCAGAGGGTATATGGACCGGCAAGCGAGCGCGCAAGACGTTACGCGCAAGAACTCGGAGAACTAAAGAATAAGGTACATACCGCACAAGATCAGGTGACCGCATTTAGACAACGAACCGGAGTGACAGATGCGGCAGCCAAGAACAATAACATTGAGGCGGATCTACTTTCAAGTCTAGAGACTCGCTTGCAAGAAGTACAAAGCGCGCGCCGTAATGCCGAGGTCCGGGCAATAGCCAACCAGGATTTGAGCACAGGCGCCGCCGGTACTCCTGAATTTCAAGCACTGAAGTCCCAACTCAATCTGCTTCGAGAACAATTGGCGCAAATGCGCGCAACGCTTGGGTCTAAGCATCCAAAGGTATTGGAAATACAAAGTCAAATTGATGCAACTCAACGAAACTTGGCCGGTGCCGCGCATAGTTTCTCAAACGGCGCGTCCTCGGACTTGAGTGCCGCTCGCCAGTTAGAGAGTAAATTACGGAGCGACGTAGAAGAGCAACGTCGCAAAGTACTCAGCATTAGTCGACTCCAAGACGAAGGCACAAAATACGTACTTGAACTCGACTCGGCGCAATCCGTCTATAAACGGGCGTTAGATGGGTACGATCAAATAATGTTCGCATCCGGCGCGCATAATACTAATATCTATATTGTGAGTCGTGCCGCACCACCCCAAAAACCTAGCAAACCCAATATATTTAAAATTCTATTGCTGGGCGTCGGCGCGGGTCTATTATTCGGATTTCTAGGCCCCTTGGTATACGAGCTACTGATTAATCGTCGAATTCGCTGTCGTGATGATTTCGAGCGCGATTTTGCGGTACCTGTTTTAGTTGAATTCAATGCGATCGGCCCTACGCTGAGTGCCGCATGAACGCCCACTTCCCGCCAGCCGTCAATGACGATACCGAAAGTGATTTGCGTGCGGTGCTGATTGCGCATTACCACTTATCTCCGCAGGCAATTGACGCCATCTATGCCGCCATGGAGACTAGCCATTTAAAGTTTAGCGAAATGGCACAACGCATGGGATTTGTGAACGCTGAAGATATTGAACAAGCATTAGGCCGAATAGGCGGAGACGATGAAAACTCAGCCAGCCCCATAGAAACCGCGATACTCAAACTTTCTTCGGACCGCCGAGTAGTGTTGCGACAGGGAGAACGGGTAAATCCAGGTGCAAAGTTAATTCTTGCGCACGATCCAGACAATCCTCGTAGCGAGACACTGCGTGCACTGCGCACGGAGCTGTTGTTGCTGAATGAAGGCCGCGGTGCCAACATGGTAGCGGTCTTAAGTCCCTGCGCTGGAGAGGGTCGCTCACAATTAGCCGCAGAATTAGCCATTTCCTTTGCGCAACTGGGACGGCGCACGTTACTGGTTGATGCTGATTTGCGCAAGCCGCAACAACACTTGTTATTCGGTGCCACCAACGACTATGGATTATCTCAAGCCATCTCGCGCAATGAAAAGCCCCAATATCATCCGGTAGTTGGACTAATGCAAATGCATCTGCTGACTGCGGGACCGATCCCTAGTAATCCTTTGGAGCTCCTGTCAGACGGTCGCTTCGAGAGACTATTACTCGATTGGCGGAATAATTTTGAGTTCGTGGTACTAGATACACCGCCAATTTCTCAATGCGCCGATGGGTTAGCCATAGCTACCATGGCGGCTCGAGTTCTAGTGGTCAGTCGAGCCCAGCATACTTCATTTAAGGCAACACGCGATATGCTCAGACGACTTGCCACGACGCAGTCAAAAATACTCGGGGCAGTACTCAATCATTTCTAATGAGCGTTAGCCTCTGCATTGCCACGTATCGTCGACCAGACAGGCTTGGCCTACTACTGTACGATCTGACGCGACAGAGTTGCCTTCCAGACGAAGTAATCGTCGTCGACAATGATGCCGATGCGAGTGCCCGCGTGGTTGTAGAAAATCGGATAGCGTTAGGTACGCCCTTCGCTATTCGTTACGACATTCAACCCCAAAAAAATATCTCGCTGACGCGCAATAGAACGGTAGAGCTTGCTCAGCACGAATGGGTGGCATTTATTGATGACGATGAACGCGCGCCTGAACTTTGGTTGGAACAACTAGTAAACGCCGCAAAGCTCTTTTCAGCGCATGGCGTTTTGGGACCCGTTATTCCTGTTGTGCCTGCCAACGCACCGCTATGGATTCGTCGTGGTCAATTTTACGACTTTCCTCGCTTGCCCACCGGCAGCATAGTTCCGCCCAATCGGCTAAGGTTCGGCAATGTTTTGCTGCATAGGTCTTGGTTACATCGCCTCGAGGGCCCATTCGATCCTGCCTACGGCCTCACCGGAGGAGAAGACGGCGACATGCTGTCACGTCTAGCACAACAGGGCGCACGCATAGTGTGGTGCGATGAGGCGATTGTTCACGAGCCGGTGGAGCCCGTTCGCTTGACGCTGCGATGGCTGTTGCGGCGAGCCTTAAGTGGCGGGCAGGATTTTGCTCGCCACACCCTAAACGAACGCTATGGAAACCTATCAACATGGGATCGAACCCGGTTCTTCTTACGCGCCACGGTACAGGCATTCGCCGCCACCATTATGACGGTGGTTTCTTGGCCCTGGGGTCGACACCGCGCGACATATTGGCTAATCAAGGTTGCAGCAAACCTTGGAAAATTGTCGGCGCTTTCAAACTGGCAATATCGAGAATACGGGTAACTCCATGATATTGCTATTAAATACTCTACTACTGATACTAGCCATACCCGCAATATTGGCCTGCACTTATCTATTCGTGAGCACTCTGTTATCTGGGCGATTACCACTACCACCCGCTTCCTCGCGTAAAATGCGCTTCGACGTCATTGTACCAGCGCACAACGAAGCAGCAGTCATTGCGCGTACCGTAACCAATTTACTTCGCTTAGCTTGGCCGGTTGATCAATTCCGAGTGCTGGTAGTCGCCGACAATTGCACCGACACTACCGCCAATATTGCGCGCGGTGCCGGTGCTTTAGTACTTGAACGTTCAAATCCGGAGTATCGTGGCAAGGGATATGCGTTGGATTTTGCTTTCGATGCAAGTCGCCGTGATGCTTGGGCGCAGGCCGTAGTAGTTATTGACGCTGATGCGGAAGCCTCGAGTAATTTATTGGAAGCATTTGCGGCAAGAATTGAGAGCGGCGAACTAGCAGTGCAAGCCCACTATGGAGTACTCAATCCGAACGATTCATGGAGAACCCGGCTAATTACCATCGCGAAAGCGGCCTTTCACATTGTGCGTTCGCGAGCGCGCGAGCGCCTTCGGCTATCGTGCGGAATACGGGGCAATGGCTGGTGCGTCACCCACAAGCTTCTGCATCGAGTTCCCTACCAAGCTTTTTCCCTAACAGAAGATTTGGAATACGGGATTACGCTTGGACTGGCCGGTGTGCGAGTCGCCTATGCCGACGAAGCGCATTCCGACGCTGACATGGTATCGGGCGAACAGGTCGCGCGGAATCAGCGCCAACGGTGGGAGTCTGGCCGATTCGATCTCATCCGCACAAAGACGCTGCCTTTGCTGAAGGCAGCGTTTGCCACCCCCAGCGCAATATGCCTCGACCTCGCGCTGGATCTTTTAGTGCTGCCCCTATCCTACGTGGTACTCAATGTAGCCGCCTTAACCTTAGTTGCGGCATTTGCGAACAGGTGGCACCCGGTATTTCAACCTTGGCTATCTTTGGGGCTACTAAATATTATTTTTCTCTGCATGTACGTGTTACGAGGCTGGCAACTTAGCGGCATCGGACCTCGCGGGATTGCAGACCTAGCACGAGCACCTTTTTTCCTTATCTGGAAAATTCTATTGTTGATGCGCCGAAAAAAAACCAAGGAATGGGTGCGCACCGACCGAGAGTCTTAGAACTCAATAGGCAAAATTAGCCAGTAACTTCAAATAAGCCGATTGATAATAAATTCCCGGTTCATTAATTATCCATGATTTTTCCCAATCATCATGATTCCAGTCACGATACGATTTCTGTGGGGGTTGGCCGGCCGGCGGGACTATAGACGCTGAAATTCCTGCCCCTACCGCGTTGGCAACTGGACCTCCGGGAACATATCCTGGCGCGGGTCCGCACTCCGAAGTTATAGCGTCACTCCATTTTGATTTATGTCCATACCAGTGTTTAGAGTCGG
This sequence comes from Gammaproteobacteria bacterium, assembly GCA_043784265.1. Lineage (GTDB taxonomy): Bacteria > Pseudomonadota > Gammaproteobacteria > Steroidobacterales > Steroidobacteraceae > Bog-1198. The sequence continues at coordinate 12,150 of JAYVYN010000099.1, forward strand.
CTCGGTACCAGGCGTGGAAAATCTCATTTACCGACAAAGTTGCTCCGTACTCATACATATTGGTTAAATACACTTTAGCAAAAGGATTCACGCCATGAAAATAATGCAGCGTATCAAGAGCCCTAGTACGATAACCGACAACATCTTGCGTCAAATCACTATAAGCAATGGCGTCCATATTACTATTGCCGTAATTGGCGCGTACTTGGTTACTTCCCCAATGATATTGCGGGTCATGCAGAAAATTACGGTATAAGTCATCGCTCTCGCTAAAACCATATATTTGATTGTTCACCTGCATATCGCGACGCTTATCGTTGCTTATAGTTTTTTTCAGCTCTGCATCAGCGAACGAAAGCCTGGCATAAAACAGCAATGCTTCACCTTGCTCAGGATCATAGCGTGACCATCCTATATCGCGGTAAGGACGAAGCTGCCGATAGTGCGCCTTTATATAGTCATTGTAGACAAAGTCTCCGGTAATCGCGAAAAGATACACGGCGGCCACAACGGCCTCGGAGTCCTGAGTTTCAACGTTTTGATCCGCAGGTCCTGCGTGCACTACGCCGCTATCACAGTGAATTTGTTTTGTTTTAATACCTATATAATTATTCCAAGCATTAGTTGCACGGTTCTTTAAATCCGCAGCGTCGCTCAACAAATCGGGTATCCCTAGATATACATAGGACGCATGCGCAAATATTCCTGCGATTGCAATAGTAGAGGCCGTGCAACTTGGCACATAAAATCGCTCGGATTTATCCAGACTGGGAGGACTTGCCTTCGCCCATACTATGGCCCCAACTTTAAGCAGTGCACTACCATCGGAATACTGGGTCTTTTTCAACCAATCGGTCTCCCACTTAACTTCGTTAAGCACGTCTGGCACGCCATTGCCTGATTCGGGAATTCTGGAGGTCTTGGCAAAAGCAGCCCTATTTTGCTCAAAGGCGGTTAATAGTTGATGGACCACGGGAGCTGCGTTAGTAACATATTTATTGGTATCACCGGCATCAAACCAACCACCACTCAAATCCTTTACCTTGTCAAGATTTTTACTATCCGTAATATCTCGCGCAGCCGTGTCTTGATTAGGCCCCAAGTAGGCCGGGGCATCCAGCCAACAGCTCTCGGCGAACGGCAATTGCTTGGCAAAACTACTACGCTGGTAGTAAAACATCCGAGTCGCTGCTACCAGAATATCGCTATACACCCTTTGATCAATCTTGAAAGTTGCCGATCGAGCTTGGTTAGTTGGATCGAATATAAAATAGGCTCCCGCTGCCGAAACAGACGAAAAGTCAAACCACCAGCCACGATCCCCCGACGACGACTCCACGCGACCCTTATTCCACGCTTTGGTTAATCCTTCGAATACGACTGTTCCATCTTCCGCCAGCCGTACCTGGTACCGAGCACCTGCTACAAAATGATCATTTGCGTCATAGCCACTTTGGGGATCGCGAATAACAGCTACTTTAGGATCGCCGGGCCGATAGCCAAATTGATCGACAAGGATATGTCGATTGAATTTTACCTTGCTGCTAGCGGGACCCCCGCTTACACTACTGACGTTTTCATGCAGGATAGGGTGCGAAACTTTACTGCTACAACCCGAAGTCCCGAACGCAATCGCCAAAATGCCGACGAATATTTTTCTCATAATTATTCCAATTCATAGGTTTGCGAGCAAGATTGGGTACCGCCTCCCTAATACTGACCCGTACGCTGACCGTTGTGGCAAGTAATCAAATGTTACGACAATTTGGCTTTGCGCTATTATTTATTGGTGCATTATCAATCGATATTCGTTCAGGCGACTCATTGCATTATGTCGATGAAAGTGAGTATCAGCAATCCGCACGGACACTGCTTCATGACGGCTCATTAACTGACGCTAACGGCGGTTCATTAGTGGGCCGCCCGCCCGGATACCCGGCGGTCATCGCGGTCGCATACGCGATTGCGGAGCGTCCATTGGCCGGCAAGATAGAGAACGCGTTTTTGCTACTAGCCGCTGCGACTGTACTGGCTGCAATTGCGCGCCGTATTCAACCGCGCAGCTTCGCATTGGTACCCTACGTTATAATGGCTTATCCCATCATTTTATATGCGAGCAGCCTACTGTACCCGCAAATATTAGGCTGCTTGTTGCTCAGTATATCCGTCTTACTATTTTCAACTGAAACGCTATCATCCCGACAGGCGATAGCTGCTGGCCTTATATGGGGTGTCTTGTGCCTCGCAATCCCCTCGTTTATCCTACTAGCGCCGTTAGTTGCAGCCTTTGTTGCGTTTCATCACTGCCAAATCCGCTGGACTCACATACGGTTATCGCTAATTTCGATGTTCGCCACGCTGCTTGTTATCCTACCTTGGACAATACGCAATTACGTGGATTTTCATAAAGTGATTCTCATTTCGACTAATGGAGGTAAAAATTTGCTGATTGGAAACTCATCAGTAACAACCCCTAACAGCGGCAGGACAGTGGACGTGATAGCGCAATGCAAACGCATACATCCAGGCATGAATGACTACGATGTCGATACTGCTATGGGCAAATGCGCTATGGATTGGATCTTGCAGAACAAAGGTTCAGCCGCGTTGTTATACGTCGGAAAAGTCGTCAATTATTTTAATTATCGCAACGAAATTGCTACCCCCAATGAAGCTTCAAAATTCACTGACTGGGTCGAATTCTGGACCTACTATCCGATTCTATTTATTGCGATATTGCGGTTATCACGATTTCGTCAAGACCCACTCCAAAGAATTGAAAAAATAATTTATATCCTATATTTCGCAAATGCTCTTGTAAGCGCGATATTCTTTACGCGCTTACGTTTCAGAATACCCTTCGATTTTTTACTGATCGCGGTGGTAGCGGCTTTTCTCTATTCGTGCTGGACAAAGTACGCGGCGCGCGCAATCCTGCCGCCAAACACAGCGTCGCTAACGTAAGAATTACAAAATCGTGACTGATAAAAAACCAATGCGACTCAGACAAATTAGTTAGTAACTGCTGAAACAGCATGGCGAGATACAATCCTGCTTGGGAGTAGTTTATTTTCAGAAAATTAATTGACTGCCGAATGTAAATCCAAATATACCCCAGCAGCACGATAAGTCCCACGTACCCCAAATCATTAATAACGTCTAAATATCCATTGTGGGCTTCGAAAGGGTAGAAATACATTTGCTGCAAAAAAACATAAGAAGGCGATGTGGGAAGTGGCCCCGCCCAGTAAGCAGCGTAGCCCGATCCCAGAACTGGACTTAATTGAATATGGGCTTTAATAATGTCCCAAATCTCCGTACGCGAGGTGAACGTCGTGTCCTTGCCGGTCAAGTACGTAATGGGCTTCAGTAGCAGGTCTAATCCAGGCACAACCTTGAGCACCGCAAAGGTGTACAGCAAAGTCACAATTGCGAATATTCCGATCAAGTAGGGCATTAGGCGCCGGCTCACAGGCGACGCTCGTAAAAACAGCATCAAGAACAGGCACACCAAAACGGTAGCCATCAAGCTGGTGGAACTATGCGACAAAATTAAACAGGTCAATGCCACACCACCCCAAAGACTAGCGATCCACAGTTTGGTTTCCCGTGCCGCCCAGGCATGGAACCAAAATAACACTCCGAAACTGGCAAGCGAACCTAGCTGATTCTTTTGCGACGTCAATCCATGCCAGTACGAATTAGGATCTTGAGCCCCAAGACTTGTAATGGCTAATTCGGGCGCCACTAGGCCATAAATCAGCGACCCTAGGAGCAACATAGTCACTATAGGTCGAGTGACTTCCTGAAATCGGCGCTCGTGCCAACCAACCAGTGTTACCGCCATGCAGCACACAAAAATGATATACACATGAATCACGCGCGACGTGGATACCCCCACATCAATCGACCAGAACACGCTGATTGCTGCATAGACAATAAAAAGCGAAAATAGAGAGTTGCTCACTTTTAGCAATCCCAAGGACTTACTAAGGCGTGATATCAAATATATCGCGCCCACGCAGGCAAATACCACCCAGGTTACCTTGTTGAACACCGCCGTTCTGGCCACTATGTCCAGAAACTTTGCATCAGGTCCGTAGTAGACCGTATCCGCTACCGTTAGGCGAATAATGACCAGCCAATAGAGTATTTTTACAAGATAAGTGGAAAATTTAGCCTCGGAAGTACGGCCCCTCTTGCCCGAGCGATTTCCGCTGCGCGAGCTAAGATGCAACATTCGATGATCGTCCATTCATTATGTCTTCCAAAACAGATTGAGCATGAACTACAACACGTTGTAACGCATTGAAATACCGAATAATTTTTTCATATTCATTTATATTTGTCGGCAATGCAAGTATACTAAATTCAAATGCTTCGCGAGCCATCTCAGGGTTTTGCCCAAATACCCCCAGGTGGCAGTCTTAAGTTTAATAAACGCTCCGTGCTCATAGTCGTTGCCTTAACCGCAACTATTGTCTATTTCTGCATTGCACTGGCGACCGATGCTCCAAGGATGTACCAAGCTTTACACCAAATGGGCTGGACAGGCTGCTCCTTGGTACTAGGTCTGTCAGCCGCCAACTACATCCTGCGCTATCGACGCTGGCAGCTTTACATTGAACGGCTCGGACATTACCTTCCGCCGCTACGTCATTTTCTATACTACATCGGCGGTTTTGCCTTCACCGTCAGCCCAGCCAAATCAGGTGAGTTATTGCGATCGCTGTATATGCGAGGCCACGGCGTAAGTTATTCGCAATGCGTAGCCGCTGTTTTTGTAGAACGACTGTTGGACCTATTTTCATTGACTATCCTTGCCAGTCTAATTGTCGCGCAGCATGCATCGTTCATACCGCTGATATTGGGCGTCCTATTAATTGCTCTAGCGTTAGTGATAGCGAGCTGTCAGTCTTGGGTACCTGGTTTTTTAGAAATCTTTGCCACTCGATTTAACTCAAAAACGGCGCGAGTAATATTCGGGCTTGCAAATTTAACTCGTGCATCACGCAGCCTTTTACGTGCGCAACCTCTAATGATTGGTCTTGCTGTGGGACTAGCCGCTTGGGGCGCTGAAGGATGCGGATTTCTCATTATCTGTAACTCCTTTCACTTAAGCATTTCCGCTCCGGTCGCTATCGGGATTTATTCCATTTCTCTATTGGCGGGTAGCGCGGCATTCTTTCTTCCTGCCGGTATCGGAGGAATGGAAGTCGTCATGTCAGCGCTGCTAGTGAGTCAGGGAGCTGCCCTAAAGACCGCCGTGATCGCGACCTTACTTTGTCGTCTTGCGACCCTTTGGTTTGCGGTACTACTCGGCATTAGCGCACTTTCCACAGTTGAATTAATGGATAGACGTAGGCATCTAGGAGAAATGCCATGAACGATTATTCCGTACCGATCTGCGTAGAACTCGTAGGGGCACTCACTCCCCTCAACCTTATTCATGAAAATTTTCTGTCGGTGGCTAAAACTTCGCCGCCCACTCTTATCGCCGCCCTGTGGCAACGATTTATGGGTCGTTCGTCCGGACATTCCATGCATGAGCTTGAAAACTTCACTATCGAGACCGACTCCATTCCGTTGCGTCAAAATGTCGTAACATGGCTTGGGGTACAGCGTACCCGCGGGCGTCGCATAGTTCTGATAGCAACTAATCGCGACCTCGCCAATAAAATTGCCGCGCGCCTTAACTTGTTTGACGAAATTATTGCAAATGACGACGAGATCGTGCGGCGATTTGGCGAAAAAGGCTTCGACTGTGTAGGAAGCGTACTGACCAAGAATTCACTCTGGCAGGTTTCGCGACAAGCTATTGTAGTGGGTAACCCATCACTGGGGGCCCGCTTGGGTCAAAATCTGCCCGTCACCGAGGTCATTCCCGCCGCTAAACCTGGCATTCGCACCTGGATCAAAGCCTTCCGAATACACCAATGGGTCAAGAATGGCCTTATTTTCATTCCGTCGGTGCTCGCACATGTCATCGTACAGCCCAAAATACTCATATTGGGAGCACTTGCGTTTTTATCATTCGGGCTATGTGCGTCAAGCGTCTATCTTTTTAATGATTTACTTGATCTAAATGCCGACCGTCAACATCCACGTAAACGTCATCGACCCTTCGCTGCCGGAGAATTGAGTGTGCGAAATGGTATTTTGGTCGCGGTATTGCTATCGACTGTTTCAGCTGTGTTGGCGATCGCGATCGGGCTAAAGTTTGCATTAGTTCTGGCGGTGTATTATTTGCTAACCTGGGCCTACTCGGTACGATTGAAGCAAATCCCCCTGGTTGACGTCATGTTACTCGCAGGTCTATATACCATTCGTATTGTCGCGGGTGCTGCGGCTACCGAGGTGCCCTTGTCATTTTGGTTACTAGCGTTTTCGGTATTTATTTTTCTGAGCCTTGGATTTGTTAAGCGCTATGCAGAATTAGCGGTTTCCTCGAGTGTCAACAAATCTGTTAGCCAGGCACGAGGCTATACGGCAGTCGACCTGCCGCTCATCATGAGTCTTGGAACCGCTTCCGGATATTGTTCGGTAGTTGTTATGGCTCTCTATCTCAATAGCGCCGACTCTAGCGCGCTCTACCAACACCACAAGCCCTTGTGGCTAATTTGCCCAGTGATGCTATTTTGGATTAGTCGCATATGGATCACCACCACTCGCGGTCAAATGCACGACGATCCGGTAGTATTCGCACTGCGTGATAAGGCAAGTTTACTGATCCTCGGTGCCCTTGGTCTCATAGTGCTTGTTTCGATATAGGAATTCGGGTTGACACAGAATTTATCCTGGGGGAGGTGGCCGCTTCAGGCACAACGTATAATCACCATGACGAGTCGGCACGACAAGCTGCCCGTAGAATCCTCCCTATTGCCTTTTGGCAATGGCCGGAGCTACGGTGATGTGTGCTTAAACGAACACGGTGTTCTTCTCGCAACCCGCAATCTAGATCATTTCATAAATTTCGACCCTAAGATCGGTGTACTTGAATGCGAAGCGGGCATATTACTAAGCGAAATTACTAAATACACCCTACCGCACGGCTGGTTTCTTCCAGTGACGCCCGGCACGGCGTTCGTTACCGTAGGTGGCGCAATTGCAAACGATATTCACGGGAAGAACCATCATCGTGCAGGGTGTTTTGGGGCACATGTTCTATCATTTGAATTGCGTCGCTCCAATGGCGAGTGCTTTCGCTGCTCGCCGAGCGAACACGCCGAATTGTTCGCGGCCACCATAGGCGGCATGGGCCTGACTGGGCTAATCACAACGGTCGCACTACAATTGCGCCAGATTCAGGGGCCTTGGCTTATCGGATCCAGTCATCGATTTGCTGACCTTCAAGGTTTCTTTGATTTATCGAGTACTGCTGACGACTCAAATGAATATACGGTGGCGTGGATCGACTGTTGTGCCACTGGAAGGCGTTTAGGTCGCGGTGTTTTCATGTCAGCCAATCATACTAACGGACACGGCTCAATAACAGCACGTAGCCCACAACGAATACCCATTACACCACCGTTATCCCTAATAAATAAGTATTCGGCAAAGATATTCAATGAATTTTATTACAGACGAACGTCTGCCGAAAAAAGTGTCGCTCGTTGGCATTACCAAGAGTTTTTTTATCCCCTCGACCGGCTGCTTGAATGGAATAAAGTCTATGGACCCAAGGGCTTTTTCCAATACCAATGCGTGATTCCCGAGCAAGACGCGGCACGACACCTCAAGGAAATGCTGGGACGAGTGGCAGCGACAGGCTCGGCCTCATTCCTTGCGGTATTAAAGAAACTAGGCTCAATTCGATCCATCGGTCTCATGTCGTTTGCACGCCCAGGATTCACTCTTGCCATGGATTTCCCAAATCATGGCACCCGAACCCTGGCGCTGCTCGACTCGTTGGACACAATTACCCGCGAAGCAGGTGGCGCCGTGTATCCTGCCAAAGACGCGCGTATGTCTTCGGAGTCGTTTCAGCAGTACTACCCTGCCTGGCGTGAGTTTTCCGGCTTTATTGATCCCAATTTTTCATCCTCTTTTTGGCGACGAGTTACCGGGAATATAAAATGAACAAGATCTTAATTATGGGCGCGACATCGGCAATTGCGGAAGCCACCGCGCGAAGCTTTGCCGCACACGGGGCTTCACTCTATTTAGTAGCTCGCAACGCGCAAAAACTAGCCGACATCGCGGCAGATTTAAAAATTCGCGGTGCCAAAAATGTTTTTACTCGTATATTGGATGCCCGCGATCTACATCAACATCGACAGCTGATTGAGGACGCCGCCACGCAATTATCAGGTTTAGATGCCGCGTTAGTCGCGCACGGTACCCTTTCGGACCAAAAAGCGTGTGAACAATCGATTGACAGGATGGTAGATGAATTTACCACTAACGCATTGAGCGTCATGTCCTTGTGTTCCGAGCTGGCAAATTTCTTCAGCGCGCAAAAGCATGGGACTATCGCCGCCATTTCGTCCGTGGCAGGCGATCGTGGAAGAAAGTCAAATTATGTGTACGCTTCTAGCAAAGCTGCGATCGACTGCTTTTTGAGCGGTATGGGTCAACGCCTATCCCGATCTGGCGTAAAGGTAGTGGTCGTGAAACCGGGCTTCGTTATTAGCCCTATGACCGCGGCGTTCAAAAAGAGTGCGATCTGGGCAACACCCGCAGCCGTTGCCAAGGTAGTCACCAAAGCAATGATTCGAGGCACACCGGTAGTTTACGTGCCGTGGTTCTGGCGACCCATTATGCTCATTATTCGCGGCATCCCGGAACGAATATTCAGGCGACTGTCATTCTGAACGCCGCAACCTTATTACTGCAATGATACTTGATGCGCGCGAGTTACCAGACGGCCACTCTTTAACGGCCGATATTTGCGTCGTGGGAGCCGGAGCGGCGGGAATTAGCCTTGCGCTGGAATTCGC
>JAYVYN010000100.1:0-13656 GCA_043784265.1 Gammaproteobacteria bacterium
CGGAGGCTACGCCATTCAGGGGTATGCGGCAGTATTTATAGAGAGTTTGCGAGGCAGCTATTCCGGTGTGATGGGTTTGCCGCTGTTTGAAACTGCACAGCTCCTGGACGAAGTGGGAGTGCCACGTTGGCAAAAGACATGAGTGCCGAAATACTAATCAATGCAAGCGCGCATGAAGCTCGGGCGGCCGTGGTCGAGAATGGCGTACTACAAGAAGTGTTTATGGAGCGCGCTGGTCAGCGTGGAATAATCGGGAATATTTATAAGGGGAAAGTTTCGCGGGTTTTGCCGGGTATGCAGGCGGCGTTCATCGAAATTGGTCTTGAACGAACCGCATTTCTGCACGCGTCAGATATTTTTGACCCACGTTACGCGGACACTGGGATAGAATCTCCTCGCACTGAGAATATTCGCGAACTCGTGAGTGAGGGCGCGGAAATATTGGTGCAGGTTGTCAAAGATCCTCTCGGTACTAAAGGCGCTAGGCTTACGACTTTCATTACTCTGCCATCTAGACACATGGTCTATATGCCGAAGAGTAGCGGAATTGGCGTGTCGGCACGCATCGAGAACCCGGTGGAACGCGAGCGCTTGCGTGTGACCGTGCAGCAGAACTTAATCTCGGGTGAAGAAGCGGGATACATTGTGCGTACTGCGGCCGAGGACGCGTCGGCGCAAGCGCTACTAGCGGACATGACGTATTTGCGTAAGCTATGGGAGTTTTTGCGTCAGAAGGGATTGCGTACTCAGGCCGGCCATTTGGTGCACGCTGACTTACCGTTGCATTTGCGCATGCTGCGAGATTTACTGAGTCCTGATGTAAATGTAGTGCTTATTGACCAACATAGCGCACATCGCGAGATGTTGGAGTTCGCTCAGTCATTCATGCCAGAGGTAGCAGCGAAAATTGAGATTTATGCCGAGAGTTTGCCGATCTTTGAACTGCATCATGTTGAAGAAGAAATTCAGAAGGCTCTTGATCGTAAGGTGTCATTGAAATCCGGCGGCTATTTGATGATTGATCAAACCGAAGCAATGACCACTATTGATGTTAATACAGGTGCTTATGTGGGCCACCGAAATCTCGAAGAGACGACTTTTCGCACCAATCTCGAAGCTGCCGTGACCATCGCGCGGCAGCTTCGGTTGCGGAATTTGGGTGGCATTATCATAATTGATTTTATCGATATGAAAGAACTGGAGCACCGTCGCCAAGTAATTCAGGCTCTTGAAAGGGCGCTGAGCGATGATCATGTAAAGACTAATATATCTTCTGTCTCGCCGTTGGGCCTGGTTGAAATGACCCGCAAACGTACGCGGGAAAGTTTGGAACATTTGTTATGTAGAGCATGTCCTACCTGTGAAGGGCGCGGCTTTGTCAAAACGGTTGAAACGGTTTGTTTTGAGGTATGTCGCGAAGTAGTAAGACAATCCAGGCAGTTTGATTGCCAACAACTTATGGTACTAGCGCATCAAGATGTCATTGAACGTTTGCTTGACGAAGAGTCCTCGGCACTAGCTGAGTTAGAACTAATTACGGGTAAGCCTGTTCGTTTGCAGACCGAAGCGCTCTATTCGGTAGATCAGTATGACGTTGTTCTGATGTAATGCAATTCAAGAAAGCATTTCGCAAAACTGGCAAGTATTTGGCGCTGACCTTTGTGGGGATCATCGCGCTCGCGCTGCTCTCGACCCTCTCTGTGAAACTAATTATTGACCGAGCGCCACAGTACCAGTCTGAAATCAAGGATTGGATGTTTGCGAAAACAGGGCTCCATATTCGGTTTGAGCGTGTAACACCGACCTTACGCTGGTACGGACCGGAACTTTACTTTCAACAATTGGAGTTACGCTCGAATGACGATCAGCGCGTCCTTGCGCGTGCCAAAGGTGGTCGCTTGGCATTTGATTTTTGGCAGCTATTGCGCAGCGGAAAATTATTGGCAGGCCGCATTCAGCTCGATGCACCCAATATTACTATTGTGCGTCTAGGCGCCAGTAGTTTTGCGTTAGCCGCTGAAATTGAGTTTAATCAAGATGCTACTTCTGTAGTTAATCTAAATCTTGACGATTTCCCAGCGGGTCGACTCGATATCCGCGGCGGACATATCGCGTTGGGCCAATGGAATTCTGCATTGCCGCGGCTGCTCTTTGAAGATGTGAATATTGTTCTAAGGCGTGAATCGAGCACTGGTTTTTTTGCCAGCGCAACACTCCCGCCTGTATTGGGCGGCACACTCGAACTTTCCGGTTCGGCAAACGGCTTAGGTGATATTAACTCACTCGATTGGACTCTACACTCCAAGACTTCTGGCATGGCATTCTCCGGTTGGCGAAAACTTTTGCCGGACTATTTGGAAGCGCTGGATAGCGGTAGCGGTGCTTTTGAGCTCGGGCTGCAGGGGCATGGACAGCAGCTCAAAAAGGCCACTTTGCGATTTTTAGCACTCGAAGTAGTTACGCACTTACGCGATGGCACTGGCGCTAAGTTTCAAGAAATTTCTGGGAATTTTTCGCTCAATCGGCGCAGCGATCAATGGAGTTTGCTAGGTCGGGGCGTGCGCGCCGTTCAAGTGCAGCGCCGCGATCCACCTGTTGATTTCGATGTGAGCTGGCGCGCGAATAAGGATGGCTTGTTAAACGTCACGGTGCGCGCCAGCTACTTACGTGCGCAGAGTCTATTGCCTTTGGCTGGATTACTGCCTTTTCCCGATATTAAAGAAGGACTGCGCAGTATCGCCCTTGCGGGTGAGTGTTCTGATGGTTTTCTTAATCTGTGGCGGGCGCATAGTAGAGACTTGTGGCATATGCAGCTGGTGGGCAAATTTCGCGCTTTTGGATTTGGCGCTATAGGTGCAATGCCAGGTTTAGCCGGTTTGACAGGGACGGTAGCCGGCACTGATGCGGGTGGCCAGGTAGTTTTAGATGCTCGCAACGCCGGTATCATTTGGCCAATCCAGTTTCCCAAAGTTATTGATTTGGAAGTGCTAAAAGGGGTCATTTTCTGGAAGCGAACGCCGCAACAATGGTTAGTTGCTACCACTAACCTCGAAGCGAGTAATCACGATGCTCGTACCTTGACTCAATTTGCTTGGCAGCGGGTTGATGGAGGTGCGCCATTTCTAACATTGGTAAGTCGCGTCAATGACGGCAACGTGGCAAGTGCACGGAATTATTTGCCGCACGGGGTCATACCACCGCAAACCTTGGCTTGGCTGGATCGTGCGTTGGTCGCTGGGCACTTGGCGCATGCCGATGTGTTATTTCGGGGGCCACTGCGCAATTTTCCTTTTCGCGATCACAGCGGGGAGTTTGTGGCGCGATGTGCAGTTGATAGCATAACGCTGGATTTTTACCCAGGCTGGCCGCGTATAGAGGACTTGACTGCTGATGTTGAATTTCGCAACCAAGGCTTAACTGCGCACACAGCGCATGCGCGAGTGGGGCATGTGAGTGTTGGCGAGGGTGCTGCGCGGTTTGTGGATTTCAAGAATGGTGAGCTGCAAGTGCGTGGTTCCACTAGCACTGATGCCGCAGCGGTACTGGATTTTCTTGTCGCGACACCACTGGACGTTTTAGCGGAAGGTGCTTTTTCAAGCGTTGAAGCAAGTGGTCCGCTCAGCGCATCAGTGGACCTATTTCTGCCCTTGAAGCAATTTGATCAACGGCGCGTGCTGGTGCACTCAGATTTTCGGAATGTGCATTTACGTTATCGAGGCGCCCAAATTATTGCCACCGATCTGGTGGGCAGTGTTAATTTGAATGGAGTTCAAGTGGCGACTGCTGATATTCGCGGTCAACTATTGGGCGGTGCATTTCAGTTGCAGTCGCGCGCGTCGACCGACAAACCTACTCAGACTCAATTAATGATTCGTGGGGTAGCAAGCGGTATTGCACTAAGCAATGCCCTGGGGTTGCCAGCGGGCGTGGGATTAGACGGCCAGACGGACTGGCGCGCGGTGGTTAAATTGGCGGCGGACCCCGAGCGTGAGCGCAGCGTGCATATAAGTACCAATCTTTCGGGTTTGGAATTAAATTTACCGCAACCTTTATATAAGCCGATTGGCCAAGCGCTGCCCACTAGTTTGGAGATTCGGTGGCTATTAGGCGGACACGTAGAGGCACGGCTTGCTTTAGCGTCGTTATTACGCGCTGTTGTGGCAATGGATTCAGGTGTGGATGGGTTAAGACTGGCGCATGCCGCGCTGAATTTTAGCTCGACCGAGCCTCGATTTAGTGACACACAGATTGTAAATATTAGCGGCACCATCCCCACCTTGGATTTGACTGGTTGGCAAAGCTTGGCGCGTCCTCAGTCCGATTCGACGCCATTGTCACATTATTTGACAGCCGCTAAATTGCAGGTCGGCCAGTTACATTATTTAGGGTTGGAGTTTCGTGATTTAGACATTAGTCTTGGCTGGTTTGACGATCATTGGAAGATAGGGTTCGAGGGATCCAATCAGGCTGGCACGATCATTTTGCCGTCGGAAAAATCCAGTGAACCTTGGAACGTACGGTTTTCACACTTATCTTTGTTCAGCGAATTGGGTGCGGTGATGCGCGATAATTCCAGTACTGGAGTCAGTCCTAGGGACGTGCCGGCTATTGATTTGCATGTAAAACAGTTCAACTGGGGTGATCGCCAATTGGGCGATATACAGGTGAATCTATCCAAGCTTGAAGATGGCGTGCGATTGGACCAACTTAAGGTCATTGCGCCAAGTTTTGATATTGTTGCGCAAGGTGGCTGGCGGGGAGCCGATGCAGGGATTGGACGAGTTGAAGGGGCCTTGAATAGTACCGACGTGGAACGCACATTGACGCAGCTTGGCTATGCTAATGCCATTGCCGCAAAGTCGGGTACTTTAAGTTTTAAACTGAATTGGTTGGGTCCGCCGACTGCACAAGCATTGATTGAGTCAAAGGGACAGGTACAGGTAGCATTAGACAATGGCCAAGTACTCGGGATACGTCCGGGCGCGGGCCGAGTGTTGGGGCTTGCGAGTGTTGCTGCGTTGCCACGTCGTCTCGCGTTGGATTTTAGTGATCTCACTGATAAGGGCATGGCATTCGATACTGTGCGTGGCGACTTTGAGCTACGCGGTGGCAACGCGTATACGGAAAATGTACTTCTTAGGGGCCCTGCGGCTGAAATTGGCTTAGTCGGACGTATTGGCTTGAAAAATCGGGACTACGATCAAACAGCGGTGGTGACGGGAAGTGTGGGGAATTCGTTGCCGTTGGCCGGAGTACTTGCTGGGGGGCCGGTAGTCGGCGCAGCTGTATTAGTTTTTACGCAGGTGTTTAAACAGACGCTTAGTGGCCTCGCCAGGGGGTATTATCACATAAGCGGTGGATGGGACAGTCCAATAGTTGAAAGGATAAAAAGTTCTGGTGCGACCACCGCGGTCGATTCGCATAAGTGATAGAGGTACATGGATAGATGGGTAAAGTTGCTGCCATTCAAATGACGTCTAGCCATATCGTCGAGGAAAATCTGCGTGTTGCAGAAAAATACCTCCGTCAGGCTAAGTCAGAAGGGGCGGTAGTCGCATGTTTGCCAGAGAATTTCTCATTTGTGGGTTTGTTGAGTGCGGATAAGTTACGCGTTGCGGAATCCGACGCGGATGGACCCATCCAAGAGTTTTTAGCGAATATTGCCCGTCAATTACAGTTGTGGATCTTGGCGGGTACCATCAATATTCGTAGTTCAGAGTTGGATAGAGTCGCCAATGCGTCGCTTTTGTTTGATGCTGAGGGAAAACGGGTTGCCCGCTACGACAAGATTCATTTATTCGATGTCAATATTCCAGGGCGTAACGAATCTTATCGAGAGTCCACTCACGTTGTGCCGGGAGCCCATACGGTGGTAGTTGACACACCGGCGGGTCGATTGGGCATGTCGGTCTGTTATGACATGCGATTTCCGGAGCTTTACCGAAGTTTGGTAACGGCGGGAGCGCAATGGTTGGCAATACCAGCCGCTTTCACGGTGCCGACAGGGCGTGCGCATTGGGAGATTTTATTGCGCGCTCGCGCCATCGAGAATGTTTGCTACGTGGTAGCTCCGGCCCAAAGTGGCATGCATAGTAGTGGTCGTGAGACCTACGGTGATTCGCTAATCGTGGATTATTGGGGTCAAGTGATTACCAGGCTAGCAACAGGAGCCGGGATGGTGATGGCCGATATGGATCTGGTAAAACTGGCTGAAACCCGCGAGCATTTTCCGGTGCTGCAGAATCGCAAATTAGATTGGTGTTAGATTAAATTAGGAGTGTCGATGTTCGACGTAGCTGAACGAGTGATTTTGACTCCCTCCGGACTAGACGAGGGCCGACTCAGCAGTGTGCTTGACCGGGTAATGAGTCGCGGAGTTGATTATGCTGATCTTTACTTCCAACTATCGCGCGAAGAATCGTGGTCGTTGGAGGATGGCATCGTCAAAGAGGGTTCGCATAGTATTGAGCAGGGCGTTGGTGTAAGAGCAATTAGCGGTGAGAAGACCGGGTTCGCTTATACGGATGAAGTCTTGCTCCCGGCTTTAATAGAAGCTTCGGATGCGGCACGAGCTATTTCGCGTAGCGGCGGCAGCAATGCGGTAAAGGCCTGGCAGCGCCCGGTGACCCACCGTCTATACCTACCGATCGATCCCCTGGATACCCTGCGCGACGCGGATAAGGTGGACTGGCTAATGCGTATTGACGCGGACACCAGGCGTATTGACCCTAGAGTTAAACAAGTGATGGCTTCTCTTGCCGCAGTGCACGAAGTTATATTGGTGGCCGCTAGTGATGGCACCTTGGCTGCAGACGTGCGTCCTTTGGTGCGAATTAACGTATCGGTCATAGTCGAACATAAGGGCCGTCGCGAGCAAGGTTATAGCGGCGGAGGTGGGCGTTTTGGATTGAACGAATTATTGTCTGCGGAAGCACCTTTTGCTCACGGACGTGAGGCGGTGCGTCAAGCTCTCGTGAACCTCGAGGCGGTTGCGGCACCCGCAGGATCGATGACGGTTGTTTTAGGATCGGGATGGCCCGGCATATTGCTACACGAAGCAATTGGACATGGTTTAGAGGGAGACTTCAATCGTAAAGGGACTTCTGCATTCTCAAATCGGCTAGGACAAAAAGTGGCCGCCGATGATATTACGGTGGTTGATGACGGCACCTTAGACCGGCGCCGCGGCTCTTTGAATGTTGATGATGAGGGTACGCCGACGCAATGCACAGTGTTGATTGAGAATGGTGTGCTACGCGGCTATATACAAGATAAATTGAATGCGCGGCTGATGGGGCAACCAGCGACCGGAAACGGTAGACGCGAGTCTTTTGCGCACATGACTTTGCCGCGAATGACCAATACCTATATGCGTTCCGGCTCGCGTGCGCCGGAGGAAATTATTGCATCGGTTGAAAAAGGTTTGTACGCCGCAAATTTTGGGGGCGGTCAAGTGGATATCACGTCGGGGAAATTTGTGTTTTCTGCGAGTGAAGCTTATTTGATTGAGAACGGTAAGATTGGGGCGCCGGTGAAGGGTGCGACACTGATCGGCAATGGACCCGATGTGCTGACGCGGGTCAGCATGGTAGGCAATGATATGAAACTCGACACGGGTGTCGGAACTTGCGGTAAAGAAGGCCAGTCGGTGCCCGTGGGGGTGGGTCAACCTACATTACGTATAGACGCGCTGACGGTGGGTGGCACAGGTTAGTGCCCCGCAACATTGCATAGCTTAAGTTAAGTCTTACTCGTGTTGCGCTTGCGTTAGAGTTAGGATGGCCTTAGGAGGTATTTGCCAATGCGCTTAAGTAAAACAATATACGAAAGTCTACCCATCATTTATTTTCTAATGGGTGGAGCGGCTCTTTGGTTATCTTATTTAGTGGCCGCCGGTGTTCAAGCAACCATGGCGCTATTTATTGCTCTCGCTGCAGAAGTGGCGGCGTTGACTTTAGTGTTGCGACGTCAAAATTATCGATCGCTAAAGCGTGAATATTCTGAAACCGGTAGTGACTTGCCAACGCCATAAAGGCTGATCGTTAGGTTATTTCTTGGACTTCCGTGTCGGTAGGATCGGTCGAGCCTCTTAGCCGGGGTGTGCGCTCGTCGATATACATTATTTCATGTTCACCCACCTGAACTACGTCGCCGTCATTTAGGTTGTGGCGTCGTACTCGCTTCGATTGCACGAAGATTCCATTGGTGCTATTCAAATCTTCCACAACACAGGCATTGGTCTGGGTCACGATTTGGCAATGATGTCGGCTAATGAATTTGCTGTCGATTTGCAAATCGTTGTCGGGTGTTCGGCCAATCACAAGCCGACCCGGTTTCAGCTCGCGCTCTAAGGCGGTTTTGCCGCCATGGGCGATTAATATGCGTCCTACAATGGCGGCGCTACTGTTAGCGAGTGACGCGGCCATGTTGGCTTCGAAGTTGGGTATGTGCATGCGATTAGTGCTGGAAGCAAATTCAACCCACTGTAACTCGCGAATAGCGGCTTCGAGGTTAGCAGCGGTTACATGATCTTGGTCCTTGCCGAAAGCAGTCATCATGCTAGTGTCACACAGGGTATTAATGAGGCGTGGCACGCCACCGGTATAGCGGTATATTGTATTGTAGGTGTCTTCAGCAAAAATGCGTCGACCTTGCGAGCCCGCCACTTCAAGTCGGTGCTCAATATAGGCAGCGGTTTCAGCCTTAGTGAGTGCCGACAAGTGAAACTTAAGCCGTACCCGTTGAGCTAGCTGAACTAGTTCAGCTGAATTGAGTTTTTCACTCAACTCTGGTTGCCCTGCCAGAATTATGCGCAGCGATTTTTCTTTCGCATTCTCTACACCCGAGAGCATGCGGATTTCTTCAAGCACGCGCGGGCTTAAATTTTGTGCTTCGTCGACAATCAACAGAACCTTGCGACCGCTTGCCTGTTGATCTAGGAGGAATTCGTTCAGGGTGGTCAGCACTTCGACTTTTTTCATGTCGAACGGTGAAAACCCAAATTGCACGAGAACCGCTTGTAGAAATGCGGTCGGCGTCAATTGAGTTTGATTCACCTGTGCGACTATTACGTCGGGTTGTAGTTCGCGTATAAATGTTTCAATGAGCGTAGTTTTTCCCGCCCCAATTTCGCCGGTGATCACTACGAAACCGTCGGTGAACCAGACCGTTGATTGCATATACGCTTTGGCGCGGGCGTGTTGCTTACTGAGGTATAAGAACTGTGGGTCCGGACCCAGTAGAAATGGCAATTCACGGAGCTTAAAAAGTTCTAAGTACATGGCCGCGCTATTTCCATTCGATTAATTTTAAAGCATCTGTTAAAGCTTGATTAAGCCTATTCTTATTCTTGCTTAAAATGGTGCAATGGCCTAATTTGCGGTAAGGTTTAGGGGATTTGCCGTAATCATGGAATGCAAGGCCTTCGATGGTAAGTAGCCGCTCTCGGTCAGGCATTTGCCCTAGAAAATTTACCATAGCTGCGTACCCTAAAGGCCTAGTACTACCCAGGGGTAGGCCACAAATCGCCCGAAGATGATTTTCGAATTGACTGGTTACACAGCCTTCGATGGTCCAATGTCCTGAGTTGTGAACACGCGGCGCCATCTCATTGGCTACCAATTTGCCTTTCACTACAAAGAACTCGATTGTCAGTATTCCCACATAATCCAGCGCTTTCATGACGCGTTTCATATAGGTTTTGGCGGCAAGTTCGAGCGCTGGATTGGGGTAGGGCGCCACGCTATAGCGGAGAATACCATCGGCATGAGTATTGGCCGCTAAGGGATAGAACACTTGTTCTCCCGACGATGAGCGAGCCGCAACGAGCGACACTTCGCGCGAAAAGACCTGAAATTTTTCATAGATTAACGCTTGGCTGCCAAGCTCACACCAGGCACTTGCGATCTCGTTGCTATGGCGAATGACGCGCTGACCTTTACCATCGTAGCCTAAGCGTCGAGTTTTAAGCACGCCGGGCAGTCCTATGTCGTTCACCGCACGCATTAGATCTTCCTTGTTATCGACCCTTGCGTGAGCAGTAACGGGGATCTTGAGGCGCTTAAGTAACGCTTTTTCAAGTAATCGATCTTGAGACACCTCTAGGGCAGCCGCAGAGGGTCTAATAGCGGTTATTTTGGCCAGCGGCTCAAGCGCTGCGGCCGAAATATTTTCCCAGTCAAAGGTAATTACATCGCTTAATGCAGCAAGTTTTTTTAGTTTCGAGGCATCTTCGAGATTGCCGAGCAGGATGGGAGCGACCTGGGCTGCCGGAGTGTCCTCGCTCTTATCGAGGAATAAGCAGCGCAATCCTAATGGATAACCAGCCAACGCCAACATCCGTCCCAGTTGGCCCGCGCCTACGATACCAACACGGGTGAATTTCAAGGTTGGCGCGGATCAGGTTTATTTAAAACGGCTGTGGTTTGCGCTAATCGAAAGCCGTCCAGGGCCGCGCGAATTTCAAGCGACTCGTTGGCTAGCAATGCAGCCGCAAATAATGCCGCATTCTTAGCGCCCGCAATACCGATAGCGAAGGTGGCAACCGGCACGCCGCTCGGCATCTGGGCAATAGACAATAGGGAGTCGAGGCCATCCAGAAATTTCGACTTTACCGGCACTCCTAAAACGGGTACCGAGGTCTTAGCGGCCGTCATACCAGGTAGGTGCGCGGCACCCCCTGCTCCTGCAATAATTGCTTTTAGACCTCGGTCGCGAGCACTCGCTGCGTACTCGAACAATAGGTCCGGAGTGCGATGTGCCGAAATTACTTGCACCTCGAAGGGTATGTTTAAAGTGACGAGCGTTTCAGTCGCCCCTTGCATCGTTTCCCAATCGGAGGACGACCCCATTATAATTCCAACTAAGGCTTTCATGGCGCGATAGTCTACCAAAACCCTATCCGATCAGTTGCTTAAGGTACGCGAACAGCTCGCGCGCACCCACCGGCGAGCGTTGTTCTACACGTTCACGATCAGCCTTCGCCAGCAATCGAGCAACCAAGCTGCGATCGCCGGTGGGATATGCTTTAATTAATTCGTCGACAGATTCCGCGGGTTGGGAGAGTAATCGATCGCGCCACTGTTCTATTTCCTGAAAATGCCGAATTTCCAGGTCGTGGCGCTGTTTTCGCTCGGCGAGCTTGGCAAGTACCGGTTCGGGATCGATATCGCGCATTAATTTGCCAATATATTGCCGTTGCCGCACCTGCGCGCCATGGGAGGGCAATCGACGTAAATCGCGCAGCGCCGTGAACAGGCCGTCAGGTAGGCCCAGGGCCTTGATTTCTTGATCGGGGAGGGCAGATAGTTTGACCCCGAGCTCCTGCAGGGAAGCGGCTTCGCGCTTGCGGGCGCTTTTGCTCAGGCGTTGTTCTTCGGTTTCACCGTTTTCCATTAAGTTCTCTGTCGTCATGTTGCCCATGCTATCACTAGGGCCGGTAGAATCACCGCTTTGCATTCTGGACGATGCTGGAGATTAACGATGTTATTGACAAAAATGCCTTCCCGACTTACGCAAACCGACCTTGAAGCGATTATCGCCCGCGCGCTTGATGAGTCGCGGGTACTTGGTGCCACGCAGGCAGAAGCTGCAGTTAGCCAGGATACCGGTCTATCGGTGGGAGTGCGCTTGGGCGAGGTTGAGACGCTGGAGCAACAGCGTGATCGGAGCATGGGCATAACGGTGTATTTTGGTCAGCGTAAAGGCTCGGCCAGTACGGCTGATTTCTCATTGCAAGCCGTGAGTGCAACCGTGGCTAAAGCTTGTAGTATCGCGCGCTTCACGGCACTAGATGATTGCGCTGGGTTAGCCGAGCCTGAGCTCATGGCCACGACCGTGATTGATCTGAATTTGTCGCATCCTTGGGACCTTAGCGCAGATCAAGCTATCGAAATTGCCAAGACCTGCGAAGCGGCCGCTTTGGCATTTGATACTCGAATTAGCAATTCAGAAGGCGCGTCGGTGAGTTCTCATCAAGGGTTGCATGTTTACGGGAATACCCACGGTTTTGTCGGTGGGTACCCTACTACCTCGCACAGCCTCAGTTGCGTAGTGCTTGCCGGCAGCGGCGATGAAATGCAACGAGATTATTGGTACAGCAGTACGCGTGATTGGCAGGAGTTGGAGAAAGCTGAGTCGATTGGACGCGAAAGTGCGCGACGTACTCTCGCCAGGTTGGGTCCTCGTAAACTCAAGACTCAGCGTGCTCCCGTACTATTGGTGCCGGAAATTGCCCGCGGTCTGGTAGGTCATTTCATGGCGGCTATACGCGGCAGTAGTCAGTATCGCCAGTCTTCATTCTTGCTAAATTCGGTAGGCCAGCAAGTATTTCCTGCTGGATTTTCGATTTCCGAACGACCCCATATTCTTAAGGGATTGGGCAGCGCACCATTTGATGATGAAGGCGTAGTTACGGTTGATCGCGAGTTCGTCACCGACGGAATCCTAATGAGCTATTTACTATCGAGCTATTCGGCACGCAAATTAGGTCTCAAAAGCACCGGCAACGCCGGCGGTGCCCACAATTTACTGGTCGCGGCGAATACGGAAGGTGGAATGCCGGCTCTGTTAAGGAAACTCAATACAGGGCTTATGGTGACAGAACTGATGGGTCAGGGAGTTAATACCGTCACCGGGGACTATTCGCGCGGCGCTTCGGGATTTTGGGTGGAAAATGGAGTTATCCAATATCCAGTGGCGGAAATCACAATCGCTGGCAATTTGCGAGAAATGCTACGGGGAATCGTCGCAGTGGGTGATGATATCGACGTCCGCGGAGGAGTACGAGTAGGTTCAATATTACTCGACTTGATGACTATTGCCGGCAGCTAAATCCTCAAGCGTGCGTTGCCCCAGTCGTTGCCGCATGGCGGACTCAATTTCGCCGATAGTGTTAGTCGCTGAGACTTCTGCGTGTACGGTAACTAGCAAGCGACCTGGTTGCTGTAAACGCACGGCATCTAGTATTTCAAAAAGATAGATGTCGGCCGCGGCACGGCCCAGCACGAAATATTCTTTAGGTGTGGCCGCCAACAGACCTGCACGCTCTAGGCAGCCAAGCACTGGGGCGAGCGCCGTGCTTGGCACATCAAGTGCACTGGCGAGAGTATTGCTGGTCCAAAATTTTTTACCCCGATCATTGCGGGCCAGCAAAATCGCGACTGATAGAGCCGCTTGCTCACGCGCACTGCCGGTAAGCTCGACCGATTCTTGACCGTGGCGCAAATACTGTGGATATTGAACATAGAAGGCTAGTTGCGCTCCGAGCAGCAGAATCAGCCAGTTCAGATAAATCCAGATTAAGGCCGTGAGCACTACCGCAAATCCGGTGTATACCGCCAGCATTTGCGAAGAATAAAGGATGAAGGCAGCGAATAGCTGGCTTACCAGGGCCCAGGTAATGCCTGCCGCAATTGCGCCGACCATAGCTGCAAAAGGTTTAACGCGCGTATTGGGGATAAGAGAATACATGAAGGCAAAAACTAGCGTTACTAGCGCATAGGGCATAGCGGGAGCCAGCGTGCCTGCCCATCTTGCAACCGGACTTTGTTGTACGGAACTCAATAGTCCCAATATGGCCGCGATCAATGCGGGGCCACCAATCATAACGCTTAAGTATCCACTGAAGCGCCTCGCAAAACTTCTGGGCGTTAAAAC
>JAYVYN010000101.1:0-58101 GCA_043784265.1 Gammaproteobacteria bacterium
GTTTCCCATCGGGTACTGACGGAAGACTCTGGCCAACCAGAAACACCCAGCTATCGACGGGTGTGAGGCTCCTGAATCCGTTCACGTAAGTACAGTTACGATGATCGCATTCGCGGTAGTACCAAGCGACATAAATATATGGAAGATGCGCACAAATCATGAACACCACTAACATACTCGCAGTGCTAACGCTGGCTGTGCTGTGCATCTAGTTGGTTGCGGCGGCGGATCAAACCGGGGATGGGCAGCAGTTACTGCAATGGGATCGGGGATCACCAGCGAGGCAGACGCGATCCTGCATATGGATCAAGTGCGAGCGGCCGGGTATCGAGGCGCTGGCATTCGCGTCGGCGTGATTAGCATGGGCGTCGTCAATCTTGCGTCCTTGCGTCTTACCAAAACGCACGTGCTCCCCACAACACTTTACGTCAGTCAAAATTATCCCGGAAAGCTTGATGAGGGCAGTTGGATGCTTGAGCTTATTCATCAACACGCGCCTGATGCCGAGCTGGGGTTTTGTGATGGACTCGACCTGGATTTCAACGGCTGCATCAAGGATTTAGCGGAGAATTTTCTTGCCGATATTATTGTCGATGATCTAGTCTTTTCCGGGCAGTTTTACCCCGATTCGAGTGCCTCATTAATTACGAAGCTTGAAACGGCTAACGAACGGTTGGTGTTCATTCATCTTGCAGGCAATGAGCAGAACAGTGGCTACTGGCAAGCTGCGTTCGTGGAGACAGTCATTCAACTTGCGGGCAATAGCGCCAGGGTACTGGATTTTGGCGTGGCGAGCGGCGCAACAAACGATCCTTATAACTCGGTAATTGTGCCGGCGGGCAGACATCTGGTAATCGCTGTCGGCGGCAGCGCACCAGTCAATGGCTTGGTCGTACAAATCACCGAAGGCAGCCCCACCTGCAATATTGAATGCCAGCCGCTGCACTATTTCAGCTCTGGACTTGCCGGTGGAACCATCGGTGATTTAACGGATGTGCTGGTGGTCGGTGCTACTAACGCCTTACACCCACGGACGCTGGAGCCTTGGTCCAACCATGGTCCCTTTTGGATAGATTTCTCCGCTTCGTCCGATCTATCGTCGCCGGACGGTTTTGACTATATGCGCCTTGCAACGCCCCTGCAGCTTGTAAAACCCGATTTAGTCGCGCCTGACTGTGTCACCGTACCGTTAGCAACGGGGTCGCGTTCACGAACGAGATGTTCTGCGGCACCTCGGCCGCCGTGCCTGCGATTGCGGGAGCGGCAGCCTTGCTGGAGAGCGCCGGCTTTAACCGAATTCGTGTGCTGAAATCCCTACGCAGCACGGCCGCGCCACAAGGCGCCGCCCGCTGGGATCCCGGCTACGGATTCGGCCTGACCGATGTGCTCGCAGCCAATAGCGTTGATTACTTCAACGAATAAGCGAGGAATGCGATTTTACATTAGCGCGTCCTAATGTATTTTTGAGACCCAATCCATATGAGATTCGTAGACCCATGACGGTTGCCAGAACAAATAGAAGTATTCCATGGCCGTTCACAATCAATTCACCTCTTGCTAAGCCTTCTGGGTACATACCAGAAATAATTACCAGTAAGATCGGTGTCACCATGGCGATGGCGGCAAATAGCACAAAAAATCGATCGGCATTTGGACGGTTAGTAGTATTCATATTGTTTCCCAGAGATTCCAATTTTGTGAACTCGTAGGGTAAGTGTCGGGAAATAATGAAAAGGTTTAATGCCTCACCGAATCGACTATCAGTTTTTGGTTGGGAACGAAATTACTGCTACTGCATAGGTGATGCAATACAGGCTACACATACCTATTTTGGCAAAACAATGTTTGGGCACGGATAGCTGATCGTTACTGGGTCTTTTGTTGCATTAACCGATCCGCTGCTGAGTGGCGATCTGCGGTCGCCGATTGTAGTGCTCCGGCCTTGCCAAGACCGAACGGCGGCATATTGACATAGATGTTTTCATAACTGCCGGACGACGCCACATACGTTTCATGCCATATTCCGACTGCGCCATCGGTACCGACGTGCTGATTAAAGACTTTCCACGCAGGCAAATGCTCTGCGCTTTTGTTCTTCGCATAAGCCAATAGCTGCTCCAGCGAGCGCCAGTATTGCACTAATATTATCGTTCTGGAAAACCACATCTCCGCGTGTAAAAATCCCAACTCGCGATGTTAGTAAAGTTCCTTGAGCATTTTGGGCATCGCAGAGGCGACCGGAAGCCACTTGTGAATGCGAACAGGTTGATTGATTCGCATACCAATAGGAAAGACGACAAATTGTCCGTCTAAAGTTGCCGTTAGTCGTTCGTTTCGAATCATGCGCGAAGTCCTCGTTAACCCAACAGCGCTTGTTCTAAGCCCTCAAGCGCCAACCCCAGTGCCCCGGTATAATCCATATAGGCCAGCACGGGTATTAATAAGAGTGTTAGTACTGCGCACACGCGCGTAAAGTTTGCTAGAAATTTCCACCGACTATTGGCCGCGCATTGATAAGTGGCAACGGTTACGTATAGGCTAAACAGCGAACTCAATACGATGAACGCTCGCCTGTTAGCCTCGTTACCGGTCTCCATGAACAAGCCTAACGCTGACACTAGAATCGATCCCACTACTCCATACAGCCAGAACACCTTGCTAAGCGAGGTCCTGCCTTGCAAGGGTCCCAGAATGGCGTTCATGGTTATTTGGCCTCGTACACGATTTTGCCGCCCACCAGTGTCTGCAATACGCGGGTATTAGCAATTTCTTCCGCCGGAATGGTCAACGGGTTGCGGTCAAGTATTATCATATCTGCATACTTACCGACTTCAAGGGAGCCAGTTTCCGTGTCTTGATGCAGCTCGTAGGCGGCATTAATGGTTGCCGCACGCAGTACAGTTTCGCGCGACAACCCAGGATCGTCGCCCAGTCTTCCGCGGTATTGCACGGGTCCATCGGGAGCACTGGTTCGAGTTACGCCAACTTTAAAAGCAAACCACTCATCCAAAGCATCCACCGGCCAATCGCTACCAAAGGCAATTCGAGCTCCTGCGTTAGCCAGCAATCCCGCCGGTTCCAATATCTTCATACGCTCGGGTCCAAAGTAGTCCCTCAATGTCAGCGTATCGCCGGCGGGTTTCTGCCACTGCATCGATAACACTGGAATAGCGTCCAGCATCTTGAAGCGGGTGAAATCTGCGGGCGCCACGAGCTCATCGTGCGCGATGGCGGGCCTGATATCCGCGTTGGGTAATTCCTTACGCATTACCGCAATAGCATCCAGTGCCGCGTGTACGGCCCCGTCACCATCGGCGTGCATATGTGGATCAATGCCCACCCGACCGAGCGCTACTAGAAACTTCGCCAGCACCTCAGGCGGAAAATAGACTGCGGGCCCTCGATTAGTAGAGGCGATCCATTGCGGTTTCTCAACAGATCCTACATTTTGCAAATAGGGATCAAGCACCGCTCCGGTGAAAGCGGGTACGGCTATTACGCCATCCAAAAATAACTTGGCATTGCGCACGGTAATACCGGCAGCACGCGTAATGGGTCCTTGGTCATATTGTTTTCTAATTTCTACGATCCGTGCGACAGCCGCGCTGATAGCACCCGCCTCCGAAGGTTCAATCAGCGGTGCAAAATGCGCACGCACCGTTAGTTGACCGGCCTTCTGTGACGCGGTAAAGGCCGCTAAATCCTCGGGCCGCCCGATGGCGTCTAGAAAACTTGTGACGCCTTGCTTATTCATTGCCTTTAACGCAATCACAGCCGCATCGACATTTTGCTGAGCAGTCGGCTTGGATACGAGCGTCGCAAACACTTCAAATGCCGCGTCCTCAAGTAACCCGGTGGGCGCACCCTTCGCATCGCGCCAAATCTTGCCGCCGATTGGGTCTGAACTCGCGGCAGTAATATTGGCAAGTGCCAAAGCACGCGTGTTGGCGAGCACTGTATGCCCAAACGACGAAGTTAAAAGGATGGGTCGTTGCGTCTTTAGGACATCTAATACCTCGTGGCTGGTCTTTACGCCCGCAGGAATCATGCTTTCCTGAAACCAATGCACTACTTCAAGCCAGGCGTCCGGTCCCTTAAGGGTAGGCTTGTCTAGGCAGAGCTGAACCCTACGCTGCAATTCAGCAACTGTCAGTGACTCATAATTTAGGTCACACTTCAGTAAATCGGTACCGGCCTCCAAAGGATGCATATGCCCGTCAATAATCCCAGGCATTAAAAAGCGTCCCTTAAGGTCTACCACACGGGTCTTGGCACCCACATAGACGTTCAGGCCCTGTCGGCTACCCACGTAAATAATTTTTCCATCACGGATTGCCAACGCTTCGGCTTGAGGCTTGGCGCTATCGGCAGTAAAAATTATTGCATTACGGTATACGCGGTCGGCGACCACCGCGTTCGCCGCTGATGCGACCAGAAATGCAGAAGCTACAAAAAATGATGTCGCAAGGGCCAGAACGTTGCGTAATCGATGCATGGTGATAACTCCGCTAATACCCACAAGATGAGATCAGCATGGTATCGCAAAGACTCAACGATGCGCGCATTTAGCGCAGCCCAACAACGCGCTTAACGGCGTCTAACAATGACCTCAATCTTGCCGCGCGGGCCGATGAACCAAGAACCCAGCGTGCTCACGACACTAACAATTACAGACGCCCACAACGCTGATGAAAACCCTGCGACATGCATGCCCGGCAAGATAAACGCGACCAGGGCCACCATGCCGGCGTTAACCACCAGCAAAAATAATCCGAGGGTGATAATGGTCAACGGCAAAGTCAGCAAGTAAGCGACTGGCCGTATAGTGGAATTAACCAATCCGAGCAGGATACCCGCGAGAACAAGCGTCATCGGTGTATCAATGGCGACCCCGTGGACCCAAACCGTCGCCAACCACAACCCTAGCGCAACAAGCGCCGCGCGAAGCAGAAATCCTGGCATAAGGCCTCCCTAAAGTATCGCCGTAAGGATATAGCGTAAGGTGGAGGCCCTACGATCAATAATCAAGCCCCGGCAAGCCCGGATCAGGTTTAGGTTCAGGCTTTTTAGGTGCCGGTGGCTTTTCCAAAGTAACTTTGATTCGCGCCATCAGGCGCTCCCAACTCATCCGATAGTGAGCGTATTGCCGGTCCCAGGCAGGATCTTCTGAAAATCCAGAGCCTAATAAGCGTAGCGAGGTCGTACCCTTGCCGTTGCGTACGTCAAAAATGAAATCATCGACGATGGCTGTATCGGTAGGCGGCATTTTAGGATCTTTCGAATAAATCAGCCGCAAACGCCGATTCACGTCAAATATGTCGATTTGCGACTGCCGTGCCCCCGGACCCGGTTTTCCCACTCTATAGACTCCGCCCTGACGCGCGTCCACGTGCGCCTCAACACCTGACCAGATACGAATCAGGCCCGGATCAATCAATGCTCGCCACACCCGAACAACGGGCGCGTTTACTTCAACCAAGTGGGCATAACCCCGACTGCCCGTGCGAGTGGATTTGCGTGCTGCGCTCATAATCTGCAAGCCTACCTAATAAATCGATCTTTACATGTTAGAATTTCTCAATCAAAGAGGAAATCCCATGGCTTATGTCGATATCGTGACAGCGCTCGCAATTTTGCAATTCATAGTCTTTGGCTTTAAGGTTGGGGGTGCTCGCACTCGCTACGGAGTCAAAGCGCCAGCTAGCAGCGGCCATGAGATTTTTGATCGCTATTTTCGGGTGCAACAAAACACCCTAGAACAGCTTGTTGGGCTGCTTGCGGGGTTGTACCTGTTTAGCCGCTACTGGAATCCAGTATGGGCGGCCGCATTAGGGCTAGTGTATTTAATCGGGCGTGAAGTTTTCGCTTACACGTACGTGAAAGATCCCGCCAAGCGTGGCTTGGGATTCGCAATCACTTTCTTCCCGGTGGTAATATTGGTGGTCGGGGGATTGGCCGGAGCGATTTGGCATTTGACCTAATTTAAAAAGCTGGGGTGACCCTTTAAAAGGGCCTGAGATGCTGCGTAGCGCGCGGCGAACCCATTGAACCTGATCCGGTTAATACCGGCGGAGGGAGCATTGACTATGAATTCGTCGCTGTTGATAGTTTTAAGTATATTTCTGGGACTTTTAACTCCCTGGTCCGCGCGGGCTGCAAGCCAGGTGCCGCAAGCGCCCACTGCGCTGGATGAAATCATCGTCACTGCCACGCTACAAGCGATGCCGCTCATCGATTTAGCGAGCAGCGTATCGGTGCTCGATGCCGGCACGCTGCGCGATGCAGGCCAGCAACATTTTGAAGAGGTACTCGCTTTAGTACCCAATCTCAATTGGGCTGGCGATACGTCACGGCCGCGGTATTTTCAAATCCGTGGCGTCGGTGAGTTAGAACAATATCAAGGCGCTCCCAACCCTTCAGTGGGATTTTTAATCGACGATATTGATTTTAGCGGACTAGGCGGTGCGGCGACGCTGTTTGATGTCGATCACATAGAGGTGCTGCGCGGACCCCAAGGGACTTTATACGGCGCTAATGCGCTGGCCGGTTTGATTTACGTACAGAGTGCGGAGCCTTCCAAAAAATTTGGCGCTCGCGCAGAAATTGAGGCCGGCGATTATAACACTCGCTCGTTAGGTGCCGTTGTTACCGGGCCTATTGATGCTTTGAATTCTGCGTTCAGGCTTGCAGCCCAGCGCTATACCAGCGATGGCTACTACAGCAATGCTTATCTCAATCGCCACGATACAAATCGGCGCGATGAATTGACCCTCCGCGCTCGCTGGCGTTATCAACCCACCGATCAGGTGCGTGTGGATATGAGCCTATTACGCGTGGAAATCAACAATGGTTATGATGCCTGGGCCATCGACAACACGCGCACGACTCTGTCTGATAACCCTAGCGTAGACCGTCAATATTCCACGGGTATTTCGACCCGCATGACCTGTGCTTGCCTGGGTTCCACAACCCTTACCGCTATCGGCACCTATGCCAACACTCAGGTGCGGTACGGCTACGATGGCGATTGGGGCAATCCATTACTGTGGGCACCTTACATCTATAACTATACGGATCTGCAAACCCGCACACGTTCTAGCCGTAGTCTCGAACTGCGGTTGGGTGCAGCGCTACCGCCAGGTCTCTCACTTCGACCCAGCCTCTCGTGGTTGGTGGGCGTATATGCATTTGAACTGCGCGAGGCTTTAGGGGATATTAATACTGGCCTTTATATTGACCCGACTAATAGCTTAAACAACACTAGCAACCAGAGCGCACTCAGCAGTCAATACCGTTCGCGGAGTGGGGCTGTGTTCGGACAATTGGACGGTGAGATTGCTCGCCTACGGTGGTCGGCGGGCTTAAGAGCTGAGCGGCGCACCGCTCGTTATGATGACCTTACCAACGATGGATTGGCTAACGATTTTCGACCAGCAGACAATTTATGGGGCGGTCATTTCTCGCTGGATCAGTCAATAGCAGCGCACCAACACCTCTATGCGCTAGTGTCGCGGGGTTACAAGGCGGGGGGCTTTAACTTGAGCCAACAGATTAACGCCAATCAAAAGACGTTTGCTCCAGAGTCCGTCTGGAACTTCGAAGTCGGGTATAAAGCCCAAATCGCCAGTAGCGTACGATTAGATTCATCGCTGTTTTATATGCATCGCAATGCCTTGCAATTAAAGACTAGTGAACAATTACAACCCAATAATCCCAATAGCTTCACCTACTACACTGGCAACGCTAACAGCGGCTATACCTACGGCCTTGAGAACACGCTTACATGGGCGGTATCTTCTAATCTCGAAGTCGGTGGGTCGCTCGGTTGGCTGCAATCGCGCTACCACGGCTTTATACAAAACGGCGCGCTATTACCCGACCGAGCACTCGCCTCTGCGCCCGATTGGCAAGCCGCTGTGCATCTCGCCTGGCGTGATCCACACGGATTATTCGCTCGAGTGGATATTACGGGTAGCGGTGCGTTTTACTACGATTTGCCGCCCAATTTCACACGCTCGAGTCCATATGGACTGTTGAACGTCAAACTCGGATGGGAAGGGGATAAAATCTCTTTCTATCTATGGGGTCGAAATCTACTCGACAAAAATTATACCGTGCGGGGTTTTTACTTTGCCGATGAACCGCCTGATTTCGCCAACAAGCTGTATACCCAATTAGGCGATCCGCGCAATCTCGGCATCCATGTCACGCTACGCTACTAACTTTGCGCATCGTGGTGGGGTCGCTAGCGGGGGCGTCGCTAGCGCATCGAGACTCGCGAACGACGTAGGTCACCGCCCGCTTCCATCCAGTTCTTAATACGTTTGGCATCCGCCACACGCGTGTACTTGCCAAAGGAATCCAACAAAACAATGACCACCGAACGGCCGCGAATTACGGCCTCCATCACCAGGCATTTGCCCGCCTCAGAAATATAGCCGGTTTTTTGCACAATAATATTCCAGGCTGGGTTAGCCACCAAATTATCGGTATTGCGAAATTCAATGGTGCGGCGATCCACTCGAACCGCGTAACGCCGATCGGTAGAATAGGCTCGGATTGTCGGGCTGTGAGACGCCGCTATCACTAATTTAGCCAGGTCTTCGGGACTTGCCACGTTTTGACTCGATAATCCGTTCGAATCTACAAAACGCGCATTCACCATGCCAAGCGCTGCCGCTTTGGCATTCATGGCTGACACCAGCGCTTGCATCCCCCCCGGATAGTGATTACCAAGAGTATGAGCAGCGCGATTCTCTGACGACATCAGCGCCAAATGCATCAAGTCGCCTCGCGTCATGACTGCACCGACCCGCAGTCGCGAAAAGGTGCTTTTCGTGCGATCACGATCCGCTTCAGTGATTTGGATGCGCTCGCCCAGTGGCTGTTTAGCGTCCAGTACGACTATAGCGGTCATTAATTTTGTGATCGACGCGATGGGCATAGCAACGTCGGCAAGACGTGAATAAATTACTGACGAATCCGCCTTGTCCATGACCAATACCGAACCTGACTTTAAGTTCAGATCGAGCGGCGCTTTAGCCACACTCGGCAAAGACACGGCTGCGCCCAGCACAGCTGTCATACAAAGTGTTGCAGTCTTTATTCGAGCACTCAAAGTCATGGTCTTACCTAACATCTAGTTATCATCCCCTAGTAAAGCACAGACTGGTATTAGCAGACCAGTGTTAGTTACGCCGCAACACGGGGCGCACGACGCAGCTCTTTATCTCGATACATTTGCCGATCGGCCAAACTCCGCATATCACGAATATCCCGACCATCTTTAGGAAAGTTTGCGACACCGACACTAACGCTACAGCGAATCATGCGCGAGCGGACATCGAGAGTGGTTTTGTAAACATTGTGCCGCACCCGCTTGATGACGGCTTCGGTGACTTCAGGCGAGGCGCCGGGCAACAATACTGCGAACTCATCACCGCCGATGCGCGCGGCGGTGTCGCTCGTGCGGATACTACGTTGCAGTGCCTGAGCTACTAATTTAAGTGCGGCATTGCCGGCTTCATGACCGTGCGCATCATTAATATCGCCGAGTTTATCCATGTCGATGAGCAACAAAGCATACACACCCTTGCCGTCCTCGCAGGCGGTATGAGTACTTTGTAAGGCTTCATTGAACATCCGCTGATTAAATAACTCGGTGAGTGCGTCGGTTTGTGCAAGATTCTCGATTCGTTCCCGTGCCTCCGTGATGTCTGCTGACAAGGTAGTCGCGAGGTAGGCCACTAGTAGGAACGGAGCCAATTGCCCTACCGCCCGACTCGCATAAGTCAGGGATAGTACGTCTAGATCGGGTGTCGCGACCGCCAGCAACATATGGCACAGGCCTATGACGGCAATTTGTAGCAGAGTAGTCACTCGACCGAGCGTCAGTGCACTTAAAATGATGGGCAACAAATACAGATTGAGCAGAGGACTGGAGTTCTTACCAGTGAACCACATCACACCCGTGATGAATAACACCATGGCCCAACATTCAATAGTTAACTTAAGTCGGGAGCCCCGCGGAAATATAGGGGCACGAAAAACGATGATAGCGACCGTGAACGTGCTCACCAGGGCGAGCACCGGCCATAACTGAGTCACTAGGGCTCGTGACCACACCAACACCAGTGCTGCCAGAACTAGACATAAGATCTCAATGGACCGGGTACTTCGCATACCATCACGATCCAACATAACGATCCATAATTCTACGACGCACTCTACAGTTCAAGCACTGCGTAGACGCTCGGTGCTTATTTTAGGGCTTATTTTTTAGCCAAGTTTTGGCATCCACGGACTTGCGTCCCTCACGTATTTCAAAATAGAGCTGCGGAGTCGCGGCGCTGTCGCCGAACGCGGCAATGACATCTCCTGGAGCCACCCAATCACCCACGCTTTTGTACAATACTTCGGTGTGACCGTAGAGACTCAAGTATCCATTACCGTGACCTACAATCATCAATAGGCCCAACCCCTGCAACCAATCGGCGTACACCACTCGACCAAAATAGGGGGCTCGCACCCGCGCGCCGCGCGTAGTTTCGATCAGCACCCCATTGCGTTGCACTCCTGCGGGCGAGGCACCTAAATGTCCTGTCACCGGCCACGGGAGTCTGCCGCGTAAGCTATTAAAGGGTTGCTGTGTATCAATCGGGAAGTCTTGCAGCACTCGCGCAAGATCAGCGACTAGCGACTCCACTGCCGATTCTTCACGTTTAAGCCGTGCGAGCTCTTGGTTACCGCTACTAACTTGTTTTTGTAGCGCGAGCGTCGCCTCTGCACGCAGAGTGCGGGTGGCTTGCAGCTCTACTATTTGCTGTCGCGCTTGACTGCTCAGCATTTGGAGCTGGTCGCTTTGTTTAACGACAGCGACCGCTAATTCTTGGAGGCGCGCCACTTGAGCACGAATAGCGTCGATTCTAGAAGTTCGCTTGCGCGCCAAATACCCATAGTAGGTTAACGCACGTCCCGTGCTCGCAGGATTAGTCTGATTGAGTAAAATTTTCATTGGCTCTTGTCGACCGGTCATGTAGGCCGCGCGCAAGTGACCCGCCAAAATACGGTACTGTTGATCAAGAGTCTGTTGAGTATGCAATTGATCATTCTGCAAATCGGTCAGTCGTCGTTGCATTGCAGCCTGAGCGGATCGCAACTCTTCCAACTTCTGTCGCTGGTTTGTAATACGCATTTCAATATCGCGTAGGCGTGCATTTTCGGCATCTCGCGCGCGTAGCTCATCACCAATATGCTGGGTCAAATCGGCGATTTTTGAACGAATAGCGGCTAATTTAGTCTTGGCCTGCACTGAGTCGGTCTTTTGCGCTTGTCCGGTGGGCGCGTCCCCTAGGGCAACTAGCGTCATTATGCTTAAGGTTAGGGCGAATCGATGCATAAGCGCCAGCATACAACCCTTAGGTCCGCTGCTATACTTGCCTACCTTAAAAATCCTTAAAGTGTTTAATCTTCAATGCAACAACTTCTTGAGTTTATTGCTCATCACCCCTACCTTGCCGTCGGTGCATTACTGGCAGCAATGCTGGTAATAGCCTATGAGATACGGGAGCGCTTTCAAGCCTTTGCCGCTCTGAGCGCGGCGCAAGCGGTTCGCTTGATGAATCAAGGCGCCTTGGTGGTCGATTTACGGGGTAAAGAAATGTTTGACGCCGGCCATATTGGCGAGGCTCGCAATATCCCTGTGGGCGATCTCGCTGCGCAAGCGGATAGTTTAAAAAAATGGCGTGATAAGCCTGTAATTACCTATTGCGATCGCGGTAACACCGGTGTCGGTGCGGCTCGTGCCCTAACCAAACTGGGGTTTACGCAGGTATTTAATTTGAGCGGCGGGCTTGAAGCTTGGAATAAAGACAATTTGCCGCTGGTAAAAACTAGCGTCGGTAAACCGGGCGGTAAGTCGAGCAGCGCATGACCCAACCAGAGATCACTGTCTATATGAACGGTTGGTGTGGCTATTGCCAACGGGCTCTGCGTCTACTAGCGTCGAAGAACTTAGGCGTCAAGGAAATTAATGTCGAGGATGACTCGAAGTTTCGCGAGGAAATGATTAGTCGCAGCAATGCGCGTACCGTTCCGCAAATTTTTATTGGCGAGCGCCATATTGGCGGTTGCGACAATCTTGTCGCACTCGATCTCAGCGGCGAGTTAGATCGAATACTAAATCAGGGGGCTTGATGAACGAGGTTAGAGCGGAAGGACAAGAAACTACAGTGGGCGGCGTACAAGTAAGTCTACAAAGTGTCTATTTAAAGGACTGTTCCTACGAGTCACCAAATGGTCCTCGACTACCCAATAATCAGGCCTGGGAGCCGAAGTTTCAGCTCAACATGAACACTACTGCTGAGGAGTTAGCCGCCGACGTTCGTGAAGTGCTGCTGACCATCACCCTAGAAGCCAAACAAGGCGAGGCGACTTTATACCTCGTCGAAGTTAAACAAGCCGGCGTGTTTACCATCGCAGGTGCGACGGTCGAAGATTTAAAGCGCTTGATTGGTAGCTTTTGTCCGAGTGTGTTATTCCCCTATGCGCGGGAAGTCATTTCGGACTTAATCGTTAAAGGCGGATTCCCAAACTTTTTGTTGCCCTTGGTCAATTTTGACGCATTGTTCGCTCAGGCGGCAGCGGAAGCGCCGCAGTCCGGTCTGGTTAACTAGGCGGGCATTTGCGAAGCCCCAAGCCGCGTACTGACCCGATGGCGGTCATTGGTGCGGGCTCTTGGGGGACTGCTCTTGCCATCCAACTCGCGCGCGAAGGTTACTCCACCTCACTCTGGGGACGCGATAGCGCACAATTGCGGGCAATGCGCGAGCTACGCTGCAACGCGCGATATTTGCCAGATGCAATATTTCCGCCCCTCTTAAAAGTCGAGGAGAGTTTAGAAGAGGCGCTTAAAGGCGCACGAGATGTCTTGGTGGTCGTACCCTCGCATGCTTTTCGCGCCATTCTAAATCTTATAAAACCGCTTCTAGGCGCTACCCGGGTCGCGTGGGCCACCAAGGGTTTCGAT
Organism: Gammaproteobacteria bacterium; assembly: GCA_043784265.1. Classification (GTDB taxonomy): domain Bacteria; phylum Pseudomonadota; class Gammaproteobacteria; order Steroidobacterales; family Steroidobacteraceae; genus Bog-1198. Next base: position 13,028 of record JAYVYN010000101.1, read on the forward strand.
GCTGCAGGGCTGTTGCCCCACCAAGTAGCCGGCGAAATCCTCGGCGATCGTCCGACTGCAGTCTTATCGGGCCCTACCTTCGCTCGCGAAGTGGGGCGTGGCTTACCCACCGCCATGAGCATCGCCTCAAGTGACGTAAAGTTCGCTCACGATCTCGCGCAGAGCCTTACGGGTCCTAGTTTTCGCGCCTATACCCAATCTGACATCATGGGGGTGGAAGTTGGCGGTGCGGTGAAAAACGTAATCGCCATCGGTGCCGGAATAGCAGACGGCTTAAAGTACGGTGCCAATACCCGAGTGGCTTTAATCACGCGCGGCCTCGCCGAAATGATGCGTCTCGGCGTCAAGCTCGGCGCTCATCGGGAAACCTTCATGGGGTTAGCGGGCTTAGGTGATTTAGTACTGACCTGCACCGACGATCAATCACGCAACCGACGCTTTGGTATGGCACTGGGGTCGGGTCATTCACGCGAAGCAGCCGAGGCCGCGATCGATCAAGTGATCGAGGGGATTCCCGCAGCCAGCGCAGTTCAAAGCGTAGCCACTCGCTTAAAAGTTGAAATGCCCATATGCAGCGAAATTTATCGCGTCGTTTATGAGGGGCGGGCTATTCGTGATGCGGTACAAGCCTTAATGGGGCGAGAAGTGCGTTCGGAAGTCGAATCTAGCGCATCAAAAACTAATTAGATCTATCGATCCTTTGAGCAGAAGTTCTTTCTGTCTTCGACAACTCTAGCGTTGTCGATTTTGAGGTTGATGCATTCTTGCCGAGCTACTATGCTAGTTGTTTGTCTGGTTAGCACGCAGTTCTACATGATTGATGTACCACAGCACAGGCAGCAACATGTCCGATGAAATCAACGCCAAGCGGCGGACACTACTCAAATTTAGCGCCCTTGCAATCGGCGGCTGGCGCTTTGCGGCTGCGTCGGCGACGGTTGCCGTGGCGCCGCTTACGCAGCTGGGCTACGGGCAGATGCAATTCGGCGCAGGACCGATGCTGCAGCAAATGCGCGAGAATCACCAACTGCTGCTAGCGCTTGACGAGAACGCGTTGCTGCGACCTTTTCGTGAACGCGCCGGAATGCCTGCGCCGGGTCAGGGACTGGGGGGTTGGTACGATACCTATGCTTTCGCACCCGGCGCGACCTTTGGCCAATGGATCAGTGCGCTTGCGCGCCACTGCGCGATCACCGGTGATGCGACAACCAGGCTCAAGGTCCATCGCCTGGTGCGCGGCTATGCGGAAACACTGACAGCGGACGGGCGGTTCTTTCAGAACAACCGTTTTCCTGCCTATACCTACGACAAGCTGGTAGGTGGGTTGATCGACGCCCATATGCTCGCTCAGGACTCGACGGCACTTTCCACGATGGGGCGCACCACCCAAGTCGCCATGCCTTACTTGCCGCCACACGCGATGCCTCGGAACGAACACGCTTCGCCAGGCGAGGACTTTTCCCAGCATGCCTGGGATGAGAGTTATACGATACCCGAAAACCAGTTCATCGCCTGGCAACTAACTGGACACGCTCGACACCTCACGCTCGCGCAACGCTTTCTTTATGACGATTTTTTCGGGCCGCTTGCGAACGGACATAATGTGCTGCCAGGTAAGCATGCCTACAGCCACGTCAATGGCTTATGTTCTGCTGCTCAGGCGTATTTATCCCTGGGCGCACCAATGTATCTTCAGGCGGCACAGCAAGGCTTAGCGATGATCGAGGCGCAAAGCTATGCAACGGGCGGGTGGGGACCCGACGAGCACTTCATCGTGCCGGGCAGTGGCGCGCTTGGGGCCAGCCTGCTCGACATGCATAAAAGCTTTGAGACCCCGTGCGGCGCCTATGCGCATTTCAAACTGACTCGCTATCTGCTACGCATCACGCGTGATTCGCGTTACGGCGATAGTATGGAGCGGGTGCTGTACAACACCGTGCTCGGTGCCAAACCGATTCAGCGCGACGGACATGCATTTTATTATTCCGACTATACGCGCAGTGCTCAGAAGGGCTTTCATCCCGATCGTTGGCCGTGCTGCTCTGGCAGCCTGCCGATGATCGCCGCGGATTATGCGATCAGCGCCTGTTTTACCGATCCGCACGGCCTGTATGTAAATCTGTATGTGCCTGGAGAAGTGCGCTGGCGTCATGGCCATGCGCTCTGCCGCCTATCGATTGAGACGGACTATCCCTACGCTAGCACCGTGACGATGCGGGTACAGGTACCGAGCCCGCAAACATTCACGGTGTCCTTACGGATCCCAGAATGGGCCACCGGCGCAAGCGTGCGTATTAACGGCCGCAGGGTACTACAGGCGGTCAATCCAGGCACGTTCGCCGCTCTGGTTCGAGAATGGCGAGCGGGCGATCGGATCGAGCTCGACTTACCGCTTGCGCTACGATTGCAGAAAGTCGATGCCGAACATCCGGACACGGTGGCTCTGCTCGCGGGTCCCCTGGTGCTGATGCGGGTGCTTAACGGAGAGCATGCTACCGAGACCAGCTTGACGCGCGCCGCCCTACTATCTGCGCACCGCGTCGGCAGCTCGGCGCATGAATGGCAGGTTGAACTCGGTCCTACAACACCGAAGTTTCGCCCGTTTCTGGATATTAATGAAGAAAAGTACAGCCTCTACCAGGACTCGCTACCGACCTGAGTGTCCCTTAAGGACACTGATCGATTTTGGAATACGCTAGATCGGCTGGATACAGTGCGACCAGTTTGCGCAAGACGCCGTTGGTCCAGCCAAAACCATCTTGGGTAGGATATTCCCCTCCACCCCCGGCCCGCCCGGGATTCGTCACATCATATTTCTCCACCAATTTGCCACTCTGACGGTACGCGTCGTGGACGTTGATGATCCAACGACAGGCAATTGATTCAGCCAGCGACGCGTTACCATAACGCCGTAATCCAGCGGTCGCGATCCACTGCAACGGCGCCCAACCATTGGGCGCATCCCATTGCTGGCCGGTGACGAGCATGCTCGTCGCGAGGCCGCCGGGTTGGAGCAAGTCTCGTTTGACGACTTTAGCCACCGCGCCTGCCTGCTGCGGTGATGCCAGACCTACAAACAGCGGGTACAGTGTCGCTGCCGAAAGTTGCGCACTCTTGGCGTGCTGGGTCCAGTGATAATCTCGATAGACTCCACCCGACTCATCCCACAGGTAACGATCAATAGCCTTCTGGCGCGCCACTGCGCGCGCTGCGAACTCTTTCTCGCAAGCGCGGTCGGCCAGCCGTTCGCAGCCAGAGCGAATCGCATTTTCAAGTCCAAACAGCAAACTGTTGAGATCGATCGGTACGATTTCCGTGGTGTTGATCGTCGCGCGCGTACGCCCGTCGCCGAACCAACGCGAGCTGAAATCCCAACCGCTTTCCGCCGCTGCACGGATATCGCGAAACAATTGCCGCGGCTCGCGACCACTGGTCCGGGCGAGTTCGCTGTCTTCGCGATAGGATTCATCGCGTGGCGTATCGCGATCGTCCCAATAGCGATTGAGGATCATACCGTCCGCAAGCGACACCACTCGTCGGGATGCGCGCCCAACCTGTAGCCCGCGCGCTCCCTTCATCCAAAACGCGTATTCACGTTTGAGCTCGACTAAATACTTTGCATACGCCTTCGAGAGCTCATCGGGAGAAAGCAACCCGACCATGGCGAAGAAAAACGGTGGCTGCGAACGGCTAAGATAATACGTACGCGTGCCATTCGGCACATGGCCGTAGGTATCGATCAAGAAAGCAAAGTCATGCACCATGTCGGCTACCAGATCGTTGCGCCCACTTTCCTGCAGCCCGAGCATGGTGAAATACGAATCCCAATAATATATTTCGCCAAACCGCCCGCCTGGTACCACATAAGGTTTCGGCAACGTTAAAAGCGATGCATACCGCGGAGAGCTGGTTGAGGATCGAGTCAAAACGTCCCATAAACTATCGACATGAGTCAACAGGGGAATTTGTCCGAGCGACGCAGGCGGTGCCGTCACTGGCGAGGGTAACGCAAAGTGCGCAGCCACGAAGCGCTCGAGCGCTTGCGGTGTCTGCGGTTGTTCGCGTCGATACTGCAGCAGAATCTCGTGTGGATCGGTACTCGGGACCGCGTCCGCAAACGCTTTCCCGTCAGCAAATACCGAAGCAAGTTGCACAGCGGCGAACAACTCCTTGAACAGCGCCTGCGGAGGCTGTGGGTAGAGTTCCTGCAGTTGCGCGTCCGCGATCGGCGCCAACGCCAGTACCAGCGTAATAGCCAATCCGCATCGGCAAAATCGATTGTTGCTCATGAATTAACCTTAGCCTAAAAATGTTTCCAACTCGCACCTAGTAGCTGGGCGTCTAGATTTTTAGATTGTAGCAAACCCACCCGCTTGGGTCACAGTGCGGGCCGGCGAAGCGAAGCGCGCAGCAACGGGGCGCCTTAGCCAATAGATCGCTTGGTTAACTGCACTGTAGTAAACGCTACCTGCGGGTCTAGAAACGCAAAGCAAGGTTGGCGCTTGTCCACTGAAACGGATCAGGTCTACACTGCGGCAGTAGCGTGGAGCATCTAGCGTAGGTGTGTGCTAAGTGTTGATGCTTCGTAACGGCTGCGCTGCGGGTAGTGAGGATTGCTTTTCACAGCCAATTAAAAAGATGCTGCATAAAAAATGAGTGACTCGAAAGAACTCTCGCGAAGACAATTCCTCTCCGTATTTGCATCTACAGCGGCAACTACGCGTCTCCCGCTGTCTGGAGCCGCAATCCTAGCTGGCACATCCACAGCTGTGCTTGCGGCCGAGGATAGTCACATTGCCGTCTGCCGCGAAGCCCTCGCGACCGCGCCCGTGGCGATACGAAATGCCGGCTACCGGTTGCTGATCGATTCGAAAACTGGAAGCATCGTCTCGTTGCTGGCTACTTTCGGCATCGATCGCGAGTTGCTGTCTGCCGATCACGCTCATCTGCCACTCTTCAAAATTGAACTGATGAACAGTCATTCCGAATTCAACACAATCACTGCGTTACAAGCGCAGCAAATAACGGTACAGCAGAGCGGGGATGCAACCGAGCAAACAGTTTCCATCGAGTACAAGAATATTGCAGAACTGCCGATACATGCACGCGTGACAATACGTTGCCCGGCGAACCAGAACCTGACTTATTGGAACCTGGAGTTGACGAACGGCACTTCCTCATGGATATCCCATCTGCAATTTCCGGTGCTCAAAGTGGCATTCGACAGCCCGATGAATAAGGACTTCAACTACATCCTCACTTCATCTGCCGACGGCTCGGTGACGGGGCCAGTCGCACCCTCCATGGCCGGAGGTGTCATGGAAGGCATGGACCGCAACACACCTGAAGTCTGGCGTTACAACAACTATCCGGGGCAATGGGCCTCCACACAGCTGATGGCCTATTACAACGATATCGGCGGCCTCTACCTAGCCTGTGACGATGCCACCGGGTTGCCCAAGTTTATCCGTCCGTTGATGGAGGATGACGGGGTCACGATGGGCCTGGGCCATTACCCTGGCACTCGTGGGCCGACCACAGCAAAACTGCCCTATAACGTGGTGCTTGGGAGCTTTCACGGCGATTGGTATGCCGCAGCTGAGATCTACCGCGATTGGGCCGTAAGACAGCCGTTCTGCGCCACCAAACTCGCGCAGAGAAAAGACACACCGAAGTGGATTACCGACTCCGCTGTGGGCATAGCGTTCCCCATGCGTGGTCAAGGTGACTGGGATTCTCCTGCAGCGGTGAACCACGAATATACCCCCGCGACTAATGTCCTGCCCTATCTGGAGAAACTCGCAGTAGCGCTTGAGTGTCCGTTGCTGCCCATCATCTTCAACTGGGAGCACGCCGGTCCTTGGGTGCAGCCCGAGGCATTTCCACCCTTGGGTGGCGAGGCATCCATGCGGGAATTCATGGCTAAGGCGAAACAGAAAGGCTGGCATCCAGTTATCTACGGCGATGGTCTCTGCTGGGTTACCTGGCAGAAAAATACGAACTACGATGGCATGCCCTACTTTCGCTCTCACGGCGGAGCGGCGGCGGTAGTCCGTAAATGGGACGGAAGCTTGCTCGAATACGTTTGGCCATGGCGAAAGAACTATGTTGCCTGTGTCGGAACCGAGCGAGGCAGACAACTGATCCTGGATATGACGCGCAAGATGGCGGAGTTAGGGCCCGCTGTCATCCAGCAGTTCGATCAAGGACCGGGACCGGTAGCCTGTTATGCCACCGATCACGGACATCCGCCCGTTCCTGGGCCGTGGATGACTACAGCCTTCAATAAGCTCATTGAATCCGACACGCGGGTCGCCAAATCCGCTGATCCCAGCGTCGTGATGTCCTGCGAAGGAGCGCCGCCGGAGACCTATTTGCAGGACTTTCAAATTTGGGATGCGCGCGTCAGTAGCTGTCCTCTTTACTCTTTTCTGTACCACGAATATGCCAACGGCTATCAAGGCTTCTTTACCAATCGGGTCAGCGATGCGGCTCTGCGCCTTTCTGTCGCAAGAGCCATCGTCAACGGCTACATGGTGAACCTGACTTTTCGGGATAAAGGGCTAATTGAATATGACTGGGATCAACCATGGACGCGCGCTATTCCGGATCAAAGCGCAATCATCGACTGGGTAAAGCGCACCAATCAGTTTCGAGCGGGCATAGCTCGAGACTATCTCATCTTCGGTCGCATGCTGAGACCGTGGAAAGTGAGCAATGTGACTGTTCGCGACTTCGGCTGGGGCAAAGAACCGCTGGTGCAGTCTGCGACTTGGCAAGCGCCTGACGGACGGATTGGTGTGGTGTTAGCCAACTACGCTGACTTAGGCGAGTCAGTACGTGTGGAGTTGCAAGGTAACGGAGCTAAGCAACTTCACCTACATATTGATGGTGAGGCCGCCACGCGGACCGCGGCACTGCCTAGTGTAATCGACCTCGAGATTGCGCCCCGCTCTCTGGTTTTGATTGAAGTGCAATGAAATCCAATGCGAGCATTCAAATTGCCGGCGCGCAGCGCAGCGGTTGCATACGTCCAAGTAAAGCGCTTAACTAAGGCATGTCCTTCGTCACAGCGAAAACGGTCAAGAGCGCCTACGATGTAGTTGTGGTGGGTTCCGGAGCTGCAGGCGGCCAGTCAGCGTACACGCTGTGTATGGACGGTGCAAAAGTCTTGATGCTCGAGGCGGGCCGTAAATACACTCCGGAAACCGAAACACCCATGTTTCAAACGCCGGACAACGCGCCGCTCGCTGGCGAAGGGACGCCAGATAAACCCTTCGGATTCTACGATGCGACGGTGGATGGTGGATGGGAGGTGCCCGGCGAACCCTACATGCGCCATAGCGAGCAGGATGGCGGCCGATTTGAGTGGTGGCGAGCCCGCATGTTGGGCGGGCGGACCAATCATTGGGGACGCATTTCTCTGCGCAATGGCCCCTATGACTTCAAGCCCTACAGCCGCGATGGTCTCGGCATGGATTGGCCGATCGGCTATGAGGATATCGCTCCTTATTACGACAAAGTCGAGTTGTTGATCGGCGTGTATGGCAGCAACGAAGGGCTTGAGAATACGCCGAATTCCTCACCCGGGTGTTTGCTGCCTCCCCCTAAACCGCTAGTTAGTGATTACTTGATTGCGCAGCGAGCCAAACGCCTCGGTATTCCAACCATACCGGGACACCGTGCAGTGCTTACCCAGCCGCTGGATTTTAGGAATTCGCCGGCACGTTTGCACCCGGGTAACGTGAAGGCGCAAAAAATTCTCGCTGCAGAAATGCGCAAACGAGCCGCTTGTATGTGGGCGACTCCTTGTGGCCGCGGATGCGCCATTCGCGCCAATTATCAGTCGACAACGGTGCATTTGCCGCCGGCGCTGGCCAGCGGCAATCTCGACATTGCAACTGATGCCATGGTTTACGAAATCACAATGGGTCATGATGGCCGCGCTAACGGCGTGAGTTACATCGATCGATTGACCGGTCAGCAGCGGCATGTCACTGCCAGGGTGGTAATACTGGCGGCCAGCGCCTGCGAGTCAGTGCGAATTTTGCTCAATTCAAAGAGTGCCCGGTTCCCGCATGGCATGGCGAATTCCAGCGGCAAACTCGGTCGCTACCTAATGGATACGGTGGGTAGTTCGGTGAGCGGCCAAATCCCTATGCTTGAGAGTCTGCCACCGCTTAATGAGGAAGCTGCCAGCGGTCATCAACTGTATACGCCATGGTGGCTCTACCAAGAGCAACATGCCGGCAAACTCGATTTTGCTCGCGGTTATCACATTGAATTCGGCGGTGGCAAACAGATGCCAGACTTTGGGACCGCAGCCGGCATCGAGTGGCTGACCGGTGGCAACTACGGAGCTGAATTTAAACAAGATGTCCGCCGTTACTATGGATCCTTTGTTTATTTTGATGGACGCGGAGAAATGATTCCCAATGATCAATCTTATTGCGAGATTGATCCTTTGGTGAAGGACAAGTGGGGGATTCCGGTGCTTCGATTCCATTGGCAATGGTCGCAGCATGAAACGCGCCAGGCTGCACACATGCAGCGCACCTTCGGTGACATCATTCAAGCAATGGGCGGCCGAACGCACGGAGCCGTGTTGAGCGATGGTGCCAAAGCAATCGCACCCGGCGGGTCGATTATTCATGAAGTGGGCGGGGCGATTATGGGGTCGGATCCTAAGACCTCAGTGACTAATCGTTGGTGTCAGACCTGGGATGTCGAAAATCTATTTGTTGCCGATGGTGCGGTATTCGCGTCCAACGCTGATAAGAATCCAACCTTGACCATCATGGCTCTAGCCTGGCGCGCCTCGGATCATATTCTCGACCGTATGCGGCGTCGGGAGCTGTGATGGATAGACGCACGACCATCAAATGGGTGGTGGCAGCGAGCGCTGTCTGGCCGTTGTATAGTCGACTCGTCCAAGCCGGTTCGGCCCCCACAGCGCGCGGCGTTGGAACCGATCCAAATTTATTGCCGCTGTATCGAGCAGGCGAGTTGTGGCCATTGACGCTCACCCACGAGCAACGGGAACTTGCGCATATTCTCGCGGATATCATTATTCCTGCTGATGCGCATTCACCCAGCGCGTCGGCAGTCGGTGTGGTTGATTTCATCGATGAATGGGTTAGTGCACCCTATTCCGAGCACCAGCGAGACCAAAAGGTAATCCTCGATGGGCTTGCGTGGCTGGATGCCCAAGCGCTGCGCCGCTTTCATAAATCATTTAAAGCACTGGATAGCACTGAGCAGGCGTCTATTTGCGACACTATCTGTGCTCAATTGCCAGCGCCAAGCTCCCTGCAATCCGCGACTAGTTTTTTCGCACTGTTTCGAGATTTAACCGCCGGCGGATTCTATACAACACCGGTCGGCCGCATAGATCTCAATTACATCGGTAACAAGCCGCTTGAACGCTTCGACGGCCCACCGCTTGAGTTATTGAAGACGCTGGGTCTGCAATGAGGGTGTATCAAATAGATGGGGTACTCAAGAGGTGTCGCGTGAAATTTAAGAAATTACCTGCTGTGATGCTGGCAGTTTGTTGCTGGCTGCCCTGGGCAATGGTGACCGCGGCGCCCAGCACCGCCGCATCGGGCTGGCACTCCTTGTTGGAAGACCGCGGTGCCGCTCTGTGGCGTGGCTGGGAAACGCAAGGATTTCCATCGGGGTGGCGCATTGTCGGCGGAGTTCTTTCCAAGGATGGCGCTGTCGATGATTTGGTTACTACTCAAAGTTACCGCAATTTTGAGCTAGAACTTGAGTGGAAAATAGGTAAGGCGGGCAACAGTGGTATTTTTTATCGCGGTACACGCGAATACGATCATATTTATTGGAGCGCGCCGGAGTATCAACTCCTTGATGACGCTAACGCACCCGATGGCGCCCGCCGAGTGACCGCAGCAGCGGCAGCATACGGTTTGTACGGTGCGCCCGCTGGTGTAGTCGTTCCATTTGGTCATTGGAACCGGACTCGGCTAGTGGTTCGCGATGATCACGTTGAACATTGGTTGAACGGCCGCAAAGTCGTCGAGTACACCATCAAGAGTAACGACTGGCTAAGTAAAGTCGCAGCGAGTAAATTTTCTGCCTACCCGCACTATGGCTTGGCCGATTCTGGTTTGATTGGACTGCAAGGCGATCATCCCGGTGCGCTAGCAATTCGTCGGATTCGAATTCGCGCACTCGATTAGCGGCCCAATGACAGCGCTAGAAATCCACCTAGTGTGCCTCGCTTGATGCGCCATGACATTATTTTGATCGGCGTTATGTTCTGGGCGGGAACCGCCTGCGGCGCCGATCTGATCTGCAATATCGTTCAATTTGGAGAATTGCCGGTCAGCATGGTGGGCGATCGTGCCCTCGTTAATGCCACCATCAATGGATCGGAGGCTAAATTTATTGTCGATAGCGGCGCTTTTTATAGTTCGCTCACTAACGAAAGTGCGCAACGATTGAAGCTCCGCTTAGCACCACTGCCGTACGGTTTGACGATATCGGGAATCGGGGGCCGAGCGGACGCGCAGTTAACACATGCGGCGAATTTCGCCTTAACAGGGCTTAAGGGACCGCCCATTAAGAACGTTGATTTTGTTGTATTCGGCAATCGTTTTGCCGGTGTGGCTGACGGACTGATTGGAGAGAATATCTTGGGATTTGTCGATACCGAGTACGACCTCGGCCATAATGTAATTCGACTAATGCGCGCCAAAAATTGCGATAAAAAAACCCTGGCCTACTGGCATGGTGATAGTGCCTTTGCTGAAATGGGGATCGCACGCCGAACCGCCAAACAGCCTCACATTATTGGCCATGCGACGCTCAATGGTGTCAGTATCCGCGTACTCTTTGATTCTGGAGCTCCCCATTCGACGTTGACTTTGCGCGCAGCGGCTCGTGCTGGATTAACGCCAAGTAGTGTCGGTGTCACTGCTGGAGGAGTGACTCGAGGCCTCGGCTCGAAGACACTTGAAACATGGGTTGGAAAGTTTGCGAATCTCAATCTGGGCGGAGAAGAGATTCGCAATATCGGTTTGCTGTTCGGTATTAATGAGATTGGCGACGGGGCTGACATGCTGCTCGGGTTGGATTTTTTCAAATCGCACCGAATATATGTCGACAAAGCGCAAAGCAAAGTGTACTTCACCTATAGCGGCGGCAAGGTCTTTGATCTCAGTACCAACCCCGATGCTGTGGCTAGTACGATTGCGCTGACCGACCAACCAACCTTAAGTGACAAATTCGCGGGTGCGGACACAAACTCGAGCGGTGCAGCGCTATCTGCGGAACCATTAGATGCGACGGGTTACAATCGCCGCGCGGCCGGGTTTGCTTCGCGGCGTCAGTTTGATTCGGCGCTTGCCGACTATGCGCGCGCCATTAAATTGCAACCCGAAGATCCGGCTAATTTTCACGATCGCGGTATCGCGGAGTTGCAAAATAAACAGCCGGTGCTTGCTATGAACGACTTTGATCACGCGCTGCAGTTGCAAGCAGACCACTTACCATCGCTATTGACTCGCGGACGACTACGCCTAGCGAATAAAGACCTGCCGGGTGCTGCAGTCGACTTCAATGTTATTCGCAAGCTAGCGCCAACGAATAAAAATCTAATTCTTGAGATCGCGCAAGCGTATGAAAGTCAACATGAGTATGCCACTGCCATAGTCGATTTTGATCATTGGATCATAGAAAATTCGCGGGATGAGCGCTTACCCGATGTCCTAGGCCAACGTTGCTGGTCTCGCGCTGCACTGGGCGTAGACCTGCCGCTGGCGCTGGCTGATTGTAATCAAGCCATTCGACGCGGCGGCGACAGTTTCGTGGCACGCAACTCGCGCGCTGTGGTGCAATTAAAGATGGGGAATTTCGACAAAGCGATTGCGGATTTCGATGTGGCAATAAAAAGGCAACCCAAGGATGCGCGGGCCTACTACGGACGCGGATTAGCCGAAGCGCGCAAGGGACTCTCATCTCGATCGCAACTTGACTTAAAGACTGCGGTCGATATGGATGCAGAGGTTGCGGCACATTATAAGAATATTGGCCTGAGCCTCTAAAAAGCCCAGTTTGCGGGCGACCCCTTGGGTTGCCTCTGCTTCCCCGCTGAAGGCTCAGACGAGAGGGCCATTGCACGGACGCGTTTGTGGTTAATTTGCAACAAACCTTGATATCGATATCGTTATGGGGTATTTTTCCGCCGCAGCAATAGAAGTGGGGGAATTGAGAGCTGGATAGTAGGAGGCTAAAGGAGCCATCTTAAGATGATGTTGCGGCGATGACGCAGCAGTCTTTGAGTCACCTTACACTCCTTATTAGCCACCCCTGTTTGAATAATGACCGGTGCCGACTATGTGCATGGCATCGACTCATTTTTGATTTTAGGCACAGTAATTTAAAGGTAAACAATTTATGAAACCAAAAAATAGTAACCAGGATCGATTCAAGGCCGGTTTGATTGCTCCGCAAAAACGCGCCACCATCAGCGTCGCTGCTGCCGTCGCCGGAATCCTCTACGCGGTAAGCGGCGGCGCCTACGCGGCCGACCAACAAACACCTGCTGCGAGCACTGCCGGCAACTTACTGGCAGAAATCGTCGTCACTGGTTCAGCTCAGGCTGTCAAGAAGTTGGACGCAAGCTACAATATTGTATCGGCGACGCTTGAAGAAATTCAAAATGCGAACCCTGCGAGTGCGGCCGAAATCTTTAAACTCTCCCCTGGAATTTGGCCAGAAGCCTCCGGCGGCCAAACCGGCGTCAATATAGACGTAGCTGGTTTTCCCAATGGCGGTGGCGACTCTCCCTACTTTTCGACCATGATTCAGGGTTCACCCCTCTATGGTTCCCCATCCTTGTCCTTTTTGGATTCCAGCACCTTGGTGCGTTTCGACGACACCGTCGAGCGCGTCGAAATTGTCCAAGGCGGACCCGGCGCAATTTTTGGCCCCGGACAAGCAGGTGCTACGGCAAACTTTATTTTGAGGACCGGCGCGGACAAGACCGCAGGCTCGCTTGGCGTCACTTACGGATTTGAAGGGACGGAACGGGTGGATGGATTTTACAGCGGCAAACTCAGCGACGGATGGTACGGAAGCATTGGTGGCTTTTACCGCGTATCCAATGGTGTGCGTAATCCGCAATATACGGCCGACATCGGCGGACAGATAACCGCCACCTTGAAGCATGACCTAGACAATGGCTCAGTTATGTTCTGGTTTAGATCCTTGAACGACAAAAATCAGTGGGTTGCCGATTTTCCTTATGTCGTTGCCAACGGCAAGGCTGCTGCTTATCCCGGCTTTGATCAGCTGCACTCTACTTATAACAGCAAGCAACTTCAAAATTTCCTGGTACCGAGTCCAAACGGCGGCTTCGAAAATGACGACATCAGCAATGGCCGTGGTGCCGCGCTGAACTATTTCGGTTCAACTCTCGATTTGAAATTCAGCAACGGGTTGTCAATCACCAATAACTTCTTGTTTGATGGTGGCTACACAAACACCCAAGCGCTGGTTAACAACGGCAACCCGCAGACACTGACGAGCTTTATTAGTACATCCTTGAATCTGCCAAGCATCTTGGGCCCGTCCGATGTCCAGGCGCACTATGCAAACGGTCTGGCAGTAGACCCTAATCAAAGTGTGATCACCGAACAAGTGTGGTTGGTGCGTAAGAAGATCATGAATGTCACCGACGAATTCCGCTTGGCGAAAGACTTCGGCAACGGCAATACATTGACCTTTGGTGTGTATGCGGCCCATTACACGGACAACGATAGCTGGTCGTTGGGCTCCAATGTGCTGATCAATAACGTGCCCAATGCGAGTCCGATCATATTGCAAGCCGCCCTAGGTGGAAATATTTACAACGTTAGTAGTGCTCAAGGCATTGTGAGTTCCAATGGGGGCTACTACATCCTTGAGCAGGGCAACGCCACGAATATTGCTGCCTATCTTTCCGACTCATGGAAAGTTAATGACTGGTTGCTGGATGCCTCGGTTCGTCTCGAACATATTGACCTGACGCAACAGACCAGCAATCTCTCGCCGAAACAGCTGGGATCAAACTTTGATTTGTGGGACAACGCAGTCGAATTGCCCAACGGCACCTATTCGAAGGGCCGTGAAGTCAACACTATTCCGACGTTCTCTGTCGGCGCTAATTACGAGTTCAGTGACCATATGAGCGCCTACGTGCGCGTCAATAATGGCGTGTTCTTCGATAACTTCGACGGTGTCCGTTGCAATGTCTATAACGGCTCAGACAGCTGTCCTTCGAAGCCGCCCCTTAACACCGTGCAGAATTATGAGGCCGGTTTCAAGTTGCAGAATCGTTTTGCGTATATCAACGCATCGATTTATGACAAGGAGTTCAAGGGGTTGGTGTATCAGCCCGTGGATATCCATAACGTGGTGCTTGGCCCGCTTACCACCTATGGCTCAACGTCTAGAGGACTGCGCTTTGTCGGCAGCGTGAATCCGGGAGCAGGCAGTGATGTGCAAGCCGTCCAGGACTTCAAGATAACGGTGAATGCGAATTACGAAAAGGCCCACTATAAGGACTACGTTGGCTGCTACATTTACCAAGACATCAATAACAATATTATCTGCGGCGGCATTAATGGCGTACAGCTCGCTCGATTGCCGAAATTTCAGTATCGTGTGACACCAAGCGACATGCAGACTATGAGCTGGGGTACGTTGACTGAGTTCGTGGGTTACGAACACATTGGTCAACACTACCAGGACAGCACCGGCTTGAATCCTTTGGGCAGCTATTACACGCTGGGCGCAGGTATCGTTGCTGATGTTGGCGAGAATTGGCAGTTTCGTTTTCTCGGCTCAAACCTCACCAACCAATTTGGCTTGACCGAGGGTAATGCCCGGGTTGAAGGCAACGCTGTACAAAACAATGTGGGTTTTGGACGGTCGATTGTAGGTCGAGAATTTAACATTCAAATTAAATACAAGTTCTAAGGTTTGGTCTGGTCGGAGTTTTCTCCCCTCGCGACGACGCGAGGGGAGAATCCGGTTCTTTATATTCGTAGCATCCGCTGCGACTCTCTTATCTCAAGTTTCGTATCGTACTCAAACGCTGCTAGTTGGGACCACGTCGAATGCGACGGTTAGGCGCGGCTGTTCGCTATGAAAAGGCCGGGTACCGTGCCAGAAATACGACGGAAAAAGCACTAGCTGGCCAACTTCGGGGCGCAGCGACCATTCGACCTCTAACGCCGGTGTCGTAATTATCCCCGGCGCGCCAAAGCAAAGATCCCCTTCAGCACTGTTTCCCACTCTCATGCTGTCGGGCAGTTGAATATAGCAAGCCGAGGACAGCCATCCGCGCGGATGCACGTGACTGGTGTGATGACCGGCACTGTGCAGACGTACTGACCAACTACCATTGAACCGCAACGCGCCCCGATTGCGACGTCGTAGCGCATCTTCCCCTTGGCCGATGTGCTCTCGGTAGCGCGCGATCGGTGCGGTAAAGGCTTGAAAAAGCGCCTGAATGACCGGATCCTGACTGCGAGAAAGATCTTGAGTGGTCTCGGTGCCCTGGCGCAACGATTGGTAGAGGGGCCGATGGCCGTGCGGATTGTGAAGGGCATTCAATCGCGGAGTGAGATCAGTTAGGAAGCTGCTGAGATCTGACCACCCCGGAGGTGTTTCGAGGCGCATCGACAGCACCATTTTGTCGTAGTCGCAGACTGCCTCGTAGCGGGAATCGTTCAAGAGCCGCAGCGCGGTGGTTTGCATGGCAATGAGATATTGATCGTCGGGAGTCCCCTGCAGCAGGATCGCGCACTCGGCCATCGCTTTAGCACCTTCCCCCACACCCAAGTATGCGGCGCAAAGCAGTTTGCGAGTTGTCGAGTTGTTGGGCTGCGCTCGCAGGGCCTGCAGTGCGAGCGTTAGGGCAGTAACTGGTTCAAACTCCAGTGCCGCCAGTCCCGCGCGGATCAGCAACATGGGGGGCGGCTGGGGTCGTGCGGCGCGCTTCGCGAGGCACGCATAACCGCCGCGCGCGTCGCCAGCTCCCTGCAATAAGGCGGCTTTTGTGGCCCACAGTGCATCGTCGTGCGCGTATTTTTCGAGTGCCTGATCCAGAACGCGTGTAGCCTCCATGATATTGCCGGTGCGCATCCAAATGAGTTGCGCAAGGCTGTTGTGCGCCTCGGCGTGGCGCGGCTCCATTTTGACGCATTCGCCAAACGCTAGCTCCGCTTGGTCAAATCGCTCCAAAGTGATAAGGCTACGAGCATGCGTGTAGTGCAGCGCTGCCGTCGGTCGGGTGCGGCACAGCGTTTGACGCACTAAGCCCTCACCTTCTTCTGGCTGGTTGGCCGCATTCAGTGCGATAGCCAGACTATAAGTTGCGATAGGGTTATCCGGGGCGAGGGTCACGAGACGACGATAGGTCGCCACGGCTTCGCTCTGGCGACCCAGAGCGGCGTAGGCCGCCACGTGCAGCGCCGACAGATCGCCATCGAGCTTGTTGCTATTGCACCAGGGTGTCGCAATGTCGAGCGCCAATGCCGGCCGGCCCGTGTCCAAATAGTGGCGCACCAATAAAAGTGCCGCTTGCGCGTAGGCAGGGGAGCCTTGAATTGCACGCTGCAACAAAGGTACAGCCTCGGCGCTTCGACCTACCGTTAGCAATAACTCCGCCAGGGTGGTCAATGTGGCAGCCCAATTAGGGTCAACATCGAGCGCGCGCCGTAGCAGCGATTCGGCTTGGAGCAGATCTCCCAAGACTTGTTTAGTGCCAGCAAACAGCCGCAGGCCTTCCACATAATCAGGATTTGCCGTAACCACAGCTTCTAATTGTGAATGTGCCGTAGCGTATTGACCGGATTGTAGCAAGCCGCTGATGCGGCGCATCGACTCCACCAGCATCACTGACATGGAAACCTCTCAAGGGTAAGGCCAAAGACACACCGCTTGCGCGAGTAAGGTTACCCATACCGGGGTTTGCCGGGTCAGGGCTGAAGGGTTATGAACATTAACTCCGACGAGAGGGGAGATTGGAGAGTAATTTCGACGCCTTCTTGCATCAAAACCTGACCCGAAACGATACGCTCGGCGATCGCTCCGCGATCATGAAACTCCAGTTTATACCGGCATCGCGGATCAAGACCAAACAGTCGGAAATAGTGTGCGGGCTGATTGGGCGCTGAACCTCGAAATGCGTACAGCACACCGCGTTGAAGTCGGGCTGAGTAGTATTCGATGCCGTCCCACTGCACACCATCGGGACGCTTCCCTACATGATACAAATCAGCTTCTCGAATTAAGGGACGCAGCGCTGACTTATATAACTTGAACTCGGCGCGAGCAACTTCACGCTGCTCCGCTGACCACTGACGCGAATCGAGCATCAGCGAGAACCAACCGAGCATACCGCTACGCAGCATGTAGCGTAGATTTTCAAGCCGTGGCGTGGGCCACTTCTCCACATAAGTCTCCAGCATAGCCGAGGGAAATACATAGCTGGCATCGTAGAACGCACGTCGATTGGACAACGGATCATAGGTATCGGTGATCGAAAAATAATCGCCGTGAGCGGCGCTGCCGAAGTCCATCATGCGGCCGCCGTCGTTGCAAAGCTCAAGCAGCAGTGTGGGATGACGTTTGCGCAGCTGCTCGTAGATGACGTAGTAGGCTCGGGTGGCGTAATAACTAACATCGGTTGAGTTGGAGCCATCTGCCCACAAATAGCCTGAATCCTCATAGATTCGTAGGCTTGCCTGACTCGGCGGTTCAGCGGGATGACCGGAGCGGGAGCTACCTTGAGCCACCAAATAACCATCGTGCTCCAACATATCGATGTGATTATCACTAACAATACGTTCGATTTCTTGGGCTGCCCAGGCTTGCGCCGCCGGGACACCCAAATCAATGGTGATGCCCTTGTAGGGTTCACTCTGCTTCCAGCCCGCAGGTGGATCGGCAATGAGCCAATCGCGCGTAGCGGGTTGATTAACATTAAGTGCACCGGCATTCGCCGACACGCCCGCTTGAGTCCAATCGACCCACAAACCAAATTTCAATTTCAGCTGATGCGCATAGTCAGCTACGCTTTCCACGCCGCGTGGAAATTTCGCAGGATCGGCGCGCCAGTCCCCGACGCTGCGAAACCAACCGGCGTCCAGATGGAACATTTCCAGTCCCAGCGCTCGGGTCTCGGCAATCATACGCCGCGCCAGTGATTCATCCACGGCTGTGCCGCTACCCCAACTGTTGCTCACCATTAGAGGGTAATTAGGATCGGCAAGTGTACGAGGATTATTGAGGACCTGTCGAACCCAGCGCCGCAGGTGATTACCAGTAACGTCGGGTCCGCCGCTTGCAGCGCCTAGAAAAATTGTTGGCGTGACAAAGCTCTGCTGAGATTCTAAACGGGTTTGGTAAGGGCCTGGATTGGGATTAAGACCGGCCTCTCCACGCACTGAAGAGCCATTACGCTGCACGGCAATCCGAGTGCGGCCGCTAAATTCGATACCTAAATACCAGCCTTGCTGCTCAGCGCGAGTCTCATAAATCAGCACATAGGGGATCATTTCACGCGCAAGGTTTGGGCTAGGACGTGCGTAGGTGCTCGAGGTGCCTTGCCAAGCGTCGCCCTCAATCAGCGGATCGTCGTGGGTCCCGTCGACCGAGGGAGTATCGGCACCTTTCTCCACCCAAAAACGCTGCAGCAGCGCCTGCGCGGGAATACGCCAGTCGAAACTAAAACTCGGTATTAATGGCAGCCGAACCGGTCCTGAGCTGAGATTTTGGATTGAAATGTCATGTTCAAGCGGACCGCGTGCGCCACGGGCGCGCCAGCGCCATACCAACCGCAATCGCGGTGCATCCGAGCGGTATACCAAAGCAAGCGATCGCGATCCAATCTGGCTGGCGGATTTATCGAAGTGCCAAGTGAGTGGTTGCTCGCGACCGTTAATCTCGGCGTGATCCGGTAAATTGTTGCCTGAGTGGTTCACCCAGATGTTGGCGTCGTGTCGAGTCAGAGCGGTGACTTTAGGAAATTGACTGCCGACCTCGATCGCTATTGCGCTCTCTTTGTTGCTGATCGTTGCGCGAGTGATTGGGTTAGCGGCGGCCCACCCGGTGCCCGGCAGCGCGATTGCGCTGATGACGAGCAATATAGGCAATAGATGCTTTACCAAGCAGCTATTCCCGACGGCAACATTCAGGCTCATAATCTTATTCTACCGAGCTGAGTGCACCATCGGGGGACCAATCAAAAAACATCACACATCGATGCGCTGGCCGTGTCTAACTTACGGCGCGCAGCGCGGCGCCAGTGTATGGATATTTCTTAAGCCGACCTCGACAAATCACCCGGCTCCGCCCATGATCGCGCACTACTTCACTGGGACTAATTCGGTCAGGAGCACAAATTCGCAACTATCGCCGAGCCGTTCTGCAATGCGCCAACCTGATCGCGGTTGCGGCCGCCATGTCGGCGCTGCCGGTAACCGCGGATGAAACCGCACGCGAGCAACGCTTATCCTACGAGGTCAGAGAAGGATTAAATTTTAACAGCTTTTTGCGCGAAGGGCCGGTAGCCGCGCATTTATTGCTGCGCTCGGGTCGGGACCCGCGCATCCTGGTGGCCTTTCCAGCGGGCAATAGCGGCGTCGGACTGTGGTTTGCACCTACCGACGAGCCGGTTACCTGGGCCGTTGTAAGTCCGCCGCAACCGGTTCGCGACAATGATTTTAAGGGCAGACCACTCTACGGCATGAGCGTCGAAGTCAGGATTAGCGGGCCGGATCTAGTGTTCAAGCAAGCGGTGTTATCTAGTATTCGGGTATTGCGCGATTATCAGGTCATAGGCACCGCGCCGCCGGAAGTACTGGTGGAGCCACAAATAAAGGCTCAACTCGTCACCTGGGTTCGCGATCGTTTGGACGGGGCGGCGGGATATCGGCTCAGTCTTGAAGTACTTGACGGCGACTTGGTCGCCGGGCATATCAAGGCCGGTCGAGACGGCACGACTCGGCTGAAGATTACTGCGCTGAGCGGTGATACGCCGCTAACGCCGCTAACCCGCCAAGAATTGTTCGCGCAAACTCTTGTGGATACCGCGGCCAGCAATGCCTTAAGTTTCTTAAGTTACCGCGAGAAATTCTTGGCCGGATCGTGGCGATTCGACACCTATTTTGGCCGCGACACCTTGATGTCAGTGCGATTGTTAATGCCGGTGCTGACTCCGCTTGCGGTAGAGTCCGGCTTAGGCTCGGCCCTGAGGCGGATATCGCCGTCCGGACAAGTAGCGCATGAAGAGGATATTGGTGAATTCGCGGTACTTGATCATGTGCGGGCCGGCGAGCCGCCGACCGATGTCCCAGTGTTTAACTACAATATGATCGACGGTAATTTCATGCTCGCTCCGGTGCTCAGTGCCTGGTTGCTCGATGATCAGCGCGGCCGAAGCCGGGCGGCAGCTTTTCTGGCGAGCACCGACGGCCGCAATGGCGAGGCATCAAAAACCATGGGTGCCGATGTGGTTACCAATTTACACTTGGTGTTGCGTAGTGCAGCCGACTTCGCCCGTGATCCGCGTGTCGCACATTTAGTGGGATTAAATCCTGGATTATCGACCGGTCAATGGCGTGACAGCGGCGAAGGTCTGGGACGAGGACGCTATCCGTATGACGTTAACGGGGTATTCGTGCCCGCCGCGCTCGCGGCGGCCGGACGACTTTATGCAAGCGGTTTGCTCGATCCCTACCTTGCTTCGGCTGATCGCGCAGGATTTGCCGGCGCAGCGGCCATGGCCCAGGTCTGGGATGCAAAGGCTGCCGCATTGTTTGAAGTCAATATTCCCGCCGCAGCCGCACAACGTAAAGTTGCGAGTTACGCCTCGGACTTAGGCATAGCAGCCACGGCGGCGCGCAACTCCATTGGCAAAGCATCAGTAAGATTTCATGCTGTGTCGCTGGATGCAGCAGGTCAGGCAGTGCCGATCATCAATTCGGACGAAGGCTTCGAATTGTTATTCGGTAGACCTAGCGCGAAAGCACTTGATCAGACGCTTGCCGCGCTGCTGCGACCGTTTCCTGCCGGTCTGATGACCGACGCGGGCATGGTGGTGGCGAATCCCGTATATGCGGAGCGTGAAGTACAGGCGCGATTCAGCAAGAACGCTTATCACGGAACCGTAATTTGGTCGTGGCAACAGGCGGTCCTCGCCAGCGGTTTGCAGCGCCAATTAGCGCGTAAGGATTTATCGAACCCATTGCGGCAGCGAGTACGCGACGCGCAAACTCATTTGTGGCGGGTCATTGATGCCGGAAAAGCGCTGCGCAATTCCGAACTTTGGTCTTGGAGTTACCTCAATGGGCAGTTTCACGTAGCACCGTTCGGTGCTACTCAAGGTGATGTCGATGAATCGAACGCCGCCCAGCTCTGGAGCACCGTATATCTTGCAATTCCGAATCCCACGCCTTGAGTTGCGTCGGCGCCTAATAGAACTTAATCTCAGCCAACCGCAAAATTTAAGATGACCGCGCCTCGCTTTTTGTTAGTCCGGCTAGCGATCCTGGTGTCGGGGTTGGCGACAGCGGCTTGGCCTGATTCGCAGCCCGACTTTTTGTTTGAAGCCACTAGCCGCGATCTCGATAATTACTTCCCCGCGTATCTCGCCAACGGCTACGTCTCGACCTTGAGCACCGCACGCGGCACTGAGGCAACCCCGACTTATATAGCGGCCTTCATGGACTACGCCGCTGGTGATATATCGCGACCAGCGGCCATTCCGGGGTGGACCGAGATCGACTACAGCACTGGACCCAGTGCAACCGGACAGGCCTGGCTAAATAAGGGATCTCTGGAACCATCACGCTTCCAGGATTATCACCAAACCTTGAATACCTATGAGGCCACCCTCACCACTCGCTATGTCTACGTCGATGGGCACAAACATACCCAGATAAAAGTCACTACATTCGTGGATCAAGCCGATCCACATTTAGCGGTCACACAGCTGGCAATTACTCCGGATTTTGACGGCACTGTACAGCTGTCTTTTGCCCTTAACCCGTGGGCCGAGTATCAACCTCGACTGCCGCTGGCCAAACTAAGCGGGGCACAGATGGAGGAGACCGTGGCGGCTCAGGGCCAAAGCTTGGAGTCCATACCGCCCGCGACGGCGGATCGTGCAGCCATTTGGTATCACGGCGATACCCATGTGACCGCAAGCGACGGTGATACCGCAAGCTTGGCATTGTGGCTGGACGGACACGCTGAGCAGGGCCTTAACATGGCTCAGGCAGCGACCATTGGCCTGCCCGAAGGTCTAGCGCCTTCGGACCTGACCCTCTACAAGAGTAAGTTTCGCTTAGCGGTAAACCTCAGTGTGAACCTCCGTAAACATCAAACCTATGTCTTTACTAAATACGTAGCTTTCTCGCGTCAGGGCTGGGGTGGTGATGCGCACGCTGATCTGCTATTGGCGCAGACGGCGCGCGCTGTCGGGTTCGATCAGTTGTTAGCGCAACATCGAGCCGCCTGGCAGCAACTATGGCAAACCGACATTCTCATCGATGGCGATAATCGTGCGCAGCAGGTGGTGCATTCGGAGCTGTATTATTTGCTCGCCAGTTCAAGCGCCGGAACCGAGTGGCCCCTGGGCGCATGCGCCATGACGACGGGTTACGCCGGCCATGTATTCTGGGACGCCGATACTTGGATTTTTCCCGCCTTGTTGTTGCTGCAGCCGGAACGCGCCAAGTCGCTGGTAATGTTTCGCGATCACACTCTTACCGCGGCCCAAGCGCGCGCCCAGGCACGCGGTTACGCTGGCGCTATGTTCCCTTGGGAGTCTGATCCGCAGAACGGCACTGAACAGACACCGCATTTCGCCTCGGTATTGGGTGAGCGCGAGATTCATGTCAACGCTGACGTCGCAATTGCGCAGTGGCAGTACTATTTGGCGACCCAGGATCGGACTTGGCTTAAGACCTATGGCTGGCCCGTGATTCGCGATGTAGCTCGCTTCTGGACTAGTCGCGCAACTTTCGTCCCAGAGCACAATCGTTATGAAATTCTGCATGTCACCTCAGTGAATGAAGCCTACAGTGATGTCGCCAACGACACCTTCACGAACGTATCGGCTGCGCGCGCCCTTGAAATAGCCACGCGTGCCGCCACACTGTTGGGCTATCGACCCGACTCGCGCTGGATCAACATAGCCCAGCACATGTATGTACCAACCGGCGGTATCCCTAAGCATCATCTGGAATTTGATCCGAGCGTGGTGCGTGATGGCAGCGAAGGTTTTAGTACGCTAATGCTGAGCTACCCTTCGCTTGATTTGGCCATGAGCCGTGAACTGCGTCGCAGTGACTACACACTTGCACAGCCTCTTGATCTTCAAGCACCGGACGCCAGCGCGAGCATGAGTATAGCTCCTAGTTCAATTGCCGCCGCCGCCTTGGGCGATACCGATGCCGCTGCCGCCTGGTTTCAGCTCAACTTCAGCAGCGGCACCCTTAAGCCCCCGTTCAATGTGCGCACCGAGAGCGCCTCAAACAACACCGGCTATTTCCTCACGGCCTCGGGTGGTTATATTCAGAACCTTATTTATGGCTTCACCGGACTCAGGATCCGTGAGCACGGCTTGGAAGAAATTTATCCGGCGTCGCTACCGACTACCTGGAAGTCACTGACTTTGCGCAATATAAGTTTTCGCGGCCAACACTATGACATTGTGGTTTCGCGTGATGCAGTGGCCCGGGTACAGTTGACTCGTCGCGAGCATACCGTGGTAAATCAACCGCCATGAGCAGCAGGACTAAAATTCGCCTGTGCGTAATGATGTTCCTAGAGTTCTTTATCTGGGGTGGTTGGTTTGTAACCATGGGAAGTTTTCTGGCGCTTAATTTACACGCCAACGGACTACAAAGTGCGCTCGCCTATTCCACTCAATCTTGGGGCGCCATTCTCGCACCCTTCTTGGTGGGACTAGTTGCGGACCGGTTTTTTAACGCCGAGCGCCTGCTGGGATTCATTCATCTTAGCGGTGCTGTACTGCTGTATCTATTGTTCAAGAGCAACACATTCGATGCGTTCTATCCGTATCTATTTGGTTACATGATTCTTTATATGCCGACCTTAGCCTTGGTCAATTCAATTTCATTTCGACAAATGGAGTACCCGTCTCGGCATTTCTCTGCCATACGGGTTTGGGGCACCATTGGCTGGATCGCTGCAGGTCTGGTGATTAGCTATTTGTTTGCGTGGGATTCTCAGATTAATCTCGGCAACGGCGCGCTGCGCAACACTTTTTTGATGTGCTCAATCGCTTCCTTAGCACTCGGTCTTTATAGTTTTACGCTACCCGCAACTCCGCCGGCGATAAAAACCAGTGGCCGGACCAGCTTAGGTGACTTTATGGGGCTCGATGCGTTGATCATGCTGCGTGATAGAAATTTTCTGGTATTTTTTATCTCATCCATCTTGATTTGCATTCCCCTCGCGTTTTACTACCAGAATGCCAATCAGTTTTTGACCGAATTGCACGTCGCACATGCAACCGGCAAACAGACCATCGGACAAATGTCAGAAGTACTATTTATGTTATTGCTGCCGCTATTGCTGACTCGTTGCGGGTTGAAATTCACCTTAATGATCGGCATGTCTGCCTGGGTGGGCCGGTATCTGTTGTTTGCTTATGGGGACGCACATGCGCTCAGCTTCATGCTATTGCTTGGAATCGCCTTGCACGGCGTATGCTACGATTTCTTTTTTGTTGCGGGTCAAATCTATACTGACTCAAAAGTCGGGCCGCAGCACAAGAGTGCTGCGCAGGGTCTAATTACCTTGGCGACCTATGGGTTTGGCATGCTCATCGGCTTTATCGTCGCTGGCCGCATCGGCGACCTATACTCGACTGACGGCATGCATAACTGGAAGTTGATATGGCTATATCCTGCGGGTTTTGCCGCGCTGGTGTTGTTACTGTTTGCCGCAACCTTTCGGGGTAAAGTGGTGAACTACTCGCGAGCTCAATAGAGGGTGCGCGCCTTTACACCCCAGGTCATGAAACTAGGTGTGTTGACCGCCGCCCTGCAAGACTTGACGGCACCCGCGAGGCGCGAAACCGACCCTGATTTAGCCATAGAAGAATGGCTCGATTTTGCGCGGCAGATCGGCAGCCCTTACATTCAGCTCTCTGCGGCGCTGCATCCTAGCGTCAACGATATACCCGCCGGAGTTTTATTGGATCCGGTTGCAAATACGCTGGATTTGCGACACGCCTTCAGTTCTAGTCGTGCCGCACGGGTTAGCGCAGCGATGCGCAGCAGCGGCGTCGGCTTGTCGGATTTAGCCTACTTCGACAATATGCTGGCACCGGATCAACGCATTCGGCAGCAGAAACACGATTTTATGCTGCGCGTGTTTGATGCAGCGGTATTGTTAGGTACCGACGCGGTGTGTGGTTTCGTGGGCCGCAACCCACTGCTCGATATGGATGCGAATCTGGTGATGTTTGAGGAAATATTTGTGCCACTGCTGCAGCAAGCCAAAGCTCGCGGGCTGACCTTTCGTGTTGAACAATGCCCGATGCCAGGTTGGAATATTTCGGATAAATGGCACAACAATATTGCCTATGCGCCCGGCCCATGGATTGCCTTGCACAGGATCTGCGAAAAACACGGTGTTGGCCAACAGTTCCGCATTCATTACGATCCTTCGCATGCGGTATTAATGGGCCAAGACTCACGCTCCGTGTTTCAGTATCTGAAGGACATGGACTACAATTTCTTGATCGCGGGATTTCATGTAAAGGGACAAGTAATTAATTCACGTGGAATATCGGCTTGGGGTTATGGCGGTCAAACCATGCAGCGCGGCGATTGGAACGGCGCCAGTCCGTCCAGCGATCCCGCCGCGCAGCTCAATGCCTGGAAAAAACAAGCCGTGTTCAGCGAACACGAGTTGCCGGGAACGGCGCGGCACGATCCGTTGGCTTACCTGCAGAATCGATCAGTAGATTGGTTGGACCACCAACTCGCAGCCCGCGAGCTATTAGCCATTGATGTAGCCAATACCTATCTGGTGGTCGAGCACGAATATCCTCCGGCACGAATCCAAGACAAAGCTAAGCTTGCGCCGATTTTGGCGGGCTCATTGGCATTTACGCGCGCGATTGATGCAGCTGCCGCCGCTATGTATTCTCTGCAGCACGAAGTACTCCTTTCACAGGGTATACCGGTCCAGGGCATAGGACGACAGCCGTTTCGTTCATAATGAAATCCTCTTTCCCTCCCCAGATAGGACCAGCCGCGACGCGCAGTAATCCGGCTAACCGGCGTTTACGAGCCGGCATTGTCGGTGGTGGCAAAGGATCATTTATCGGTGCCGTACACCGCACCGCCGCCGAACTGGATGGCCAAGCGCTCGTCACTGCCGGCGCCATGTCGTCGGATCCGAAACTCGCCCAGCAAAGCGCTGCAGCTTGGTTCTTGGATCGATGCTACTCGTCCTACTTGGAGATGGCGCAGCTAGAAGCTGCACATCCCCAGGGAATTGATTTTGTTATCGTAGCGACGCCCACGCATCTGCACTATCCAATAATCTGCGCTTTTATCGAGGCTGGTATACACGTCGTTTGCGACAAGCCGTTGGCGGTCACTGTTGAAGAGGCCGAGTCATTGGCCAGTTTGGCGCGCAGATCCAATGCGTTGATCGCACTGACCCATAACTATACCGGGTACCCGATGGTTCGCGAAGCGCGCGCCATGGTCCAGGCCGGCTTGATCGGCGAGATTCGTAAGGTAATCGTGGAATATAACCAAGATTGGTTAATGACCGATGTCGAAAGGACTGGCAACAAGCAGGCCGAGTGGCGTACCGACCCTAGTAGAGCCGGACTAAGTTGCTGTGTAGCCGATATCGGTACGCACGCCGAAAATTTGCTGCACTTCATCACCCACCAGCAAATTACTTCGCTGTGTGCAGATTTGTCGTCATTCGTTGGCGGACGAGCGCTCGATGACGATGCCAATATGCTGCTGCGACTCAGCGGCGGCGGCAAAGGAACTCTCATATGCTCTCAAGTCGCCTGCGGCGAAGCTAATGCTTTAAGCATCCGGATCTACGGCTCTAAGGCGGGACTCGAGTGGCATCAACAAGAACCCAATACCTTGTTGTATAAACCGGCCGGTGAGCCGTGGAGAAGGCTGTGCACTGGCCAGCCACAGTTGTCGACGGCGGCGCGATCTGCAAGTCGGATTCCGAGCGGCCATCCGGAGGGTTATTTGGAAGCTTTTGCGGTTCTTTATAAAAACTTTATCGCCGACATCCGCCGCTGTGCTCAGGGCGAAACACCGACCCGCGACTATCCCACGGTGGACGATGGTATACGCGGCCTACGATTTGTGGCCGGTGCGGTGCAGAGCTCGAAGCTGGGGGCCCAATGGGTCAGCCTGTGCTGACGGTCAGCGACATCATCGTCAAACTAGCGCTAGCCGCGCGGAGCTTGGCCCACAAAGCTCAATTGACGCCATACTTCGTAGGCCATGATTGCCACCGTATTGGATAAGTTGAGACTTCGAACTTTCGGTCGCATGGGAATATACAAGGATTGTAGACCCGCTACGCTGCTCATGAGGGGTTCAGATAGGCCGCGAGTCTCGGGTCCAAACAAAAAGACATCACCGCTATGATATTCAACCTTGCTGTAACACTTACTTCCGGTGGTTTCTACGGCAAACCAACGTGCGCCGGCTAGTTCACCGATGCAGGCTTCCAGGTTCTCGTGCACCTTGACCGCAGCAAGATCATGGTAGTCAAGCCCTGAACGCTGTAAATGCTTATTGTCCATTAGAAACCCAAGCGGCTTTACCAGATGTAGCGTGGCCCCGCAGTTAGCGGCAAGACGAATGGAATTACCAGTATTCGGCGGAATCTCCGGTTCAAATAGTACGAGGTGGAACATATACAAACTCTATGCCTGCGCGATGAAATTCTTCGAGAATTCGAAAATTGACGGCTTGCTGGATATCCATCACGGGATGCTCGCTGGGTTGCTGTACAAAGTAGGACAGTTCGAACTGCAGCGCGGTTTCGCCGAATGTTTTCAAATGGCAGCGCTCGAACCGCACATGCGCTTGCTCGCGCACGATACCTTCCACCAACTTAGGAATCGCTTGTAGTTTCTCCCCGGCTGTCGTGTAGGAGACGCGCAAGACGGCTAAGGCACGCAGCTCCATCGCCCGACCAAAATTTCGAACGCGGCTTTTTAAAATATCAGCGTTGGATAAAATAATTTGTTCACCAGCATCGCTACGCAGACGCGTGGTCTTGATCCCAATGTGTTCAACTACACCGGTGAAGGCGTCGATCGTTAACGTGTCGCCAATAAAAAAGGGTTTATCTAGAGCAATCGAGAGTGAGGCAAAAAGGTCACCCAGAACATTTTGTAATGCTAGCGCAACGGCAACACCACCTACCCCTAAACCGGCGAGCAGCGCGGTGATATTAACGCCGACATTATCCAGGGTGAGCAGAATCACTACGGACCAAATTAAGGTACCAGCAACCAGTTTGATGATACCGAGCGAACCAGCGAGTGTGCGGTCGGTGCCGCGTTCGCCTTCTTTAATCTCTAAATAGAAACGCACCGTCCGCCCGGCCCAAAGACCTATTTGTAGGAATATAAGAACCAGCACTACATTAGAAACCGCGTGCTGTATTTTTAACGGAAGGTTTAAATTCTGTTCGGCTGCAAAAAGAGCTAAGGCGATGAATAGAAATGGCTTGGTATTGCCAATTAAATAGGCGATTAAACGGATCGGTGTCGGATGACTAATAGTCTCGTATTGCTTATAGCGGCCCGCTAATCGACGTAGCAACCATAAGCCGAACCACACAGCGCTAGCGAGCAGTGCGGCAGTCAGCCAATCAGTAGCAGTGTTGGCGCGCAGCAATTCCGCGACACCTAAGTCATATTTAACGGCGACCATAATCCTGAGCTCCCATAACGCTAAGATTATAGACTGGAGGCGATTTCACTGCTCTACGAACTGCCGTAAACTTCTATACACATTAAATGTGTATAGTAAAATTTCCTGAAGCAAATGCACAAATCCAATGCCGAGCGTACTAATATTGTCCTCGACACCAAACTCGTGGAGCAGGTCAAGCGCCTCGCTAAGGTAAAAACGACTCGTGATGCGGTCCATGTAGCGCTCGAACACTACGTGCGGAGTCGAGATTACTCAGGGGTGCTTGGGTTGCGCGGCACAGGCGGCGTATCAGAGGGTTACGACCCCAAGACAGCAAACCCACCGCGGTGATCCCGAGATGATCGTGGATTCATCGGTGCGGATCGCGTACTTACGCGGTGACGACGTGCTTGAGGTTGGTCTCCTAATCGACGCTCTCAATCATGGACAACCACTATGGCTTGCGCCGCCAATCCTCCAAGAAGTCTTGCATGGAGCGGAAAATCAAAATCGGTTCAGCCGCTGGGACCGCGTGCTTGGCGAATTGCCAATGGTTATCGCACCAGACCCCCAAGAGACTGCGCCAAGAACTTAGTGGCATTGACTGGGTCTGCGCTTAAGATCGAGTTCGCAAGTGCCGGCTTTTTGGGTTGGCCGATTCGGTGCGCTAAGCGGCATCCTCCATGCCTAATTCTTTCATCTTGCGAGTCAAAGTATTGCGGCCCCAACCTAAGATCTTGGCAGCATCTTGCTTTAGGCCCCGCGCTCTGCGTAAAGCCACGCGAATGAGAATGCGTTCGACCTCGGGTACCGCCTGATCCAATAGTCGCTCGGTACCGGTATCTAATTCCGCCTCCGCCCATTGCGAAAGTTTGGCCATCCAGTCAGAGTCGCTGGGCCGCACCGCATGCGCACCGCCGAGATCCGCGGGAATATCTTCCGCACGAATTTCACTCCCGGGCGCAGTAACCGTGAGTCGCCGACAGGCATTGACTAGTTGTCGCACATTTCCGGGCCAATCGAAATTGACCAGAAGGGATTCCGCTGACTGCATGAGTATTTTGGGCTCAGCGCCTAACTCTTGGGCCGCGACAGCGAGATAATTGCGCAGTAGCTCCGGGATATCCTCGCGTCGCTCGCGTAAGGGGGGGATTTCGATACGTATCACATTGAGACGGTGCAATAAATCTTCGCGGAAATTCCCTGATTTAACGCGCAGCTCAAGATCCTGGTGGGTAGCCGCGATCACCCGCACCTGAACTTTAACCGGTGTTTGTCCGCCGACTCGATAAAACTCGCCTTCCGCCAATACTCTTAGTAGTCTAGTTTGTAGCGCTGGCGACATATCGCCTATTTCATCTAAAAACAGTGTTCCCCCATCAGCCTGCTCAAAACGACCTCGACGCTGAGTATCCGCGCCGGTAAAGGAACCTTTTTCGTGTCCGAAGAGTTCCGACTCCAGTAAGTCCGGGGTGAAGGCCGCCGTATTCAAAGCAACAAAAGCCTTCGAGGCGCGCGGACTATGCCGGTGCAGCGCACGTGCCACGAGTTCTTTACCGGTGCCCGATTCGCCGGTAATTAACACCGTCATGCTGGAGCGAGACAATCGACCAATCGCCCGAAACACCTGTTGCATGGCGGCAGCCTGGCCTAAGAGCTCGGGCGTGCTGCGGCGCGCTCTTTCAACATCGGTGCTGGTGGTAGGCTGCAATGCTGCACGACGTACCAGCTCCATCGCTCGATCAATATCAAAGGGCTTAGGTAGATACTCAAAGGCGCCACCCTGATAGGCCGCAACAGCAGCGTCAAGGTCCGAGTGTGCAGTCATGACAATGACTGGCAAACCTGGGCGTAAGACATGAATTTCCTTTAAAAGATCGAGGCCACTTCGACCGGGCATGCGAATATCAGTCATGAGTACATCGGGCGTATCAGACTTTAAGGCGGTTGCCACCTGCTCGGCACGCTCGAACGACTTCGCCAACATGCCGCCAGCCTTGAGCGCCTTTTCTAGCACCCACCGAATCGAGGCATCGTCATCAACTAACCAAACTTGCAAAGGGGTTGCATTCATACGGAGTCCATAGGCAGTAAAATCATAAATACGGTTTTGCCAGGTACGCTATCAAATTCGATTAAGCCCGCGTGGCGGCTGACGAGATCTTGGGCGATTCCAAGTCCTAAGCCTGAGCCTTCCGAGCGTCCGGAGACTAGAGGATAAAAAATGGTGTCGCGAATTTCCGCTGGAACGCCGGGACCATTGTCTTCGAACTGAATAGAGGCCACCAAGCGGTGGCGTTGCGAGCCGAGAGTCAAATTGCTGACCACCCGCGTACGCAAAGTGAGTCGCGCATCGGGCACATCCGCCTGTAGTGCCTGTAGCGCATTGCGGCCGAGATTCAAAAACGCCTGAATGATGTGATGCGGATCCGCAGTAAGCGACGGTAAACTGGGGTCGTAGTCACGATCGATGATTACATGAGTGGGCGCTTCACTGCGTAGCAGTTGATACACGCGTTCCAACAATTCATGCAGATTGACACATTGCTTGGCAGGCGCGCGCGCGGGGCCGAGCATGGAGTCGAGTAAATGGGTCAGTCGGTCCGCTTCACTGATGATGACACGGGTGTATTCGCGCAAATTGGGGTCTAACAATTCACGCTCTAGTAATTGCGCCGCACCGCGTAATCCGCCCAAGGGGTTTTTAATCTCGTGTGCCAATTGTCGCACCATGAGTCGACTTCCCCCCAGTTGTGCGAGTAGCGCATTTTCCCGCGTGAGGCGACGATGATGGGTAATATCCTCAACCTCTAATAAGAGTTGAGAAGAATTATTGCCGATACTGATCTGAGTGATGGCGCAATTAAGTATGCGATCCACACCGGCAGAAGTCGGCCAGACTAATTCACGTTGTAATACCCCCTCTCCTGCGCTACGGGCTCGTTCAAACAGCGGCACTAAGACTGTTGCGGCGCGAATTAGATCCGTTAACCGATGCCCATAGGCTTGATTGGGACCCAAGCCCAACAGGGTCTGTGCTGATGCATTTAAGTATTCGACATGTAACTCTTGATCAAGTAGAAAAACGCTGGTGACCAAAACATCCAGTAATTCGGTGCTTTGAATACGCACAACCAACTGGTGCGCTTCAGCGGCCACTGGCTTCAGCTGTTAAAGCCCCGGCTTTTTGCGCAGCGGCGAAAGAATGCTCGACTGATGTACGTTGAAATTGACCGCAGCGGAAGTCTGCGACTCGCCGGTATCGGAATTTGTAACTGTCGCGAATACTGAATAGCTGCCGCGATCGAGATTGACCAGCGTAAATGCCACCGCATCGTTGGGCTGATCGTCCAGAGTCTTGCCGTTCAAGCTCCAGGTTATCGTCTGACTGTCCTTGAGGTCGGGATTGAGGGACAGATGAAAGGCAACCGCTTCGCCAGCGAAAAAAGTTTGCTCGGGAGTAGGCGAAGTGATCGATATTTCGCGGGCACCGGTACTCGCCGGGTCCTTCTTGGGTTTCAGCACCGGCACGGCTTTCGCCAGCGGGCCAGATTTGACCGCCGCCGCGCGCGTATCGGCGTGCACCGATGAAACGCCGGTCAGCATTCTCTCGGCACCCGGGACCGACTGATCGGAATAGTGTACGAGGCCATTTGCGTCGGTCCACTTGTAAACCACGGCGGCTCCGGCCCCGGAAGCGGCAATAAGACAAAACAAGGCCCAAAGTCGGCATGCGTGCATAAGTGGGAAGCATAATCCGATTGCCCTCTGACTACAAAGCGCAAGTGACGGCGGCGTGACCGCCGTCACTCAATCTCTCGCGCGTCTCACAGGCTGTAGTACATCTCCATTTCAATGGGATGAGTCGTCATACGGACCCGCGTCACCTCTTTCATTTTGAGGTCAATGTAGGCATCAATTAGATCGTCGGTGAACACCCCTCCCACTTTCAGGAAAGCGCGATCCTTATCCAGACAATCGAGCGCCATGTCCAAGGAATGACACACCGTCGGTATTTTCTTGTCTTCCTCAGGCTCCAGGTCGTACAAGTCCTTATCCGCCGGCTCGCCGGGATGAATCTTATTCAGGATGCCATCCAATCCCGCCAACAGCATGGCCGAAAAGGCAAAATACGGATTTGCGGTCGCATCCGGGAAGCGCACTTCAATGCGCCGACCCTTCGGGTTGGAAATCCAGGGTATCCGAATAGAAGCGGAGCGATTGCGGGCGGAATACGCAAGTTTTACCGGCGCTTCGAATCCCGGAACTAAGCGCTTGTAACTATTAGTGCTGGCATTGGTGAAAGCATTGATGGCGCGAGCATGTTTAATAATGCCACCGATAAAATACAAGGCAATTTCCGACAGGCCGCCGTACTTGTCACCGGCGAATAAGGCTTTACCGTCTTTTTGCAGGGACATATGCACATGCATGCCGCTACCGTTATCACCGACGATGGGTTTTGGCATGAAAGTCAAGGTTTTGCCATAACCATGTGCCACATTTTGCAATGCATATTTTAGGATCTGCACTTCGTCGGCTTTCTTGGTGAGCGTATTGGCGGCGACGTTGATCTCGCCCTGGCCCGCGGTCGCTACTTCGTGATGGTGCACTTCGAATTTCAAGCCCATCTCTTCACACGCCATCGACATCGCGGTGCGAATGTCTTGTTGCGCGTCGACCGGCGGCACCGGAAAGTAACCGCCCTTAATGCCGGGGCGATGTCCCTTATTACCATCCTCATAAGTCTTGCCCGAATTCCAGGCGCCTTCGTAAGCATCCACCTGGTAGGAGCAGCCATTCATGCTGGAACTCATGGTGACATTGTCAAAAATAAAGAATTCATTTTCCGGGCCGAACAGCGCCGAGTCGGCGACACCCGTGGACTTTAAATATGCCTCAGCGCGCTTCGCGAGCGAACGTGGATCGCGGCCATAGCCCTGCATGGTCATGGGTTCAACCACATCGCAGCGAATGTTGACTGTGGTTTCTTCGTAGAACGGGTCAATCACCGCAGTCGTCGGATCCGGCATCAAAATCATGTCCGACTCATTAATCCCTTTCCAGCCAGCAATCGAGGATCCA
Organism: Gammaproteobacteria bacterium; assembly: GCA_043784265.1. GTDB lineage: Bacteria > Pseudomonadota > Gammaproteobacteria > Steroidobacterales > Steroidobacteraceae > Bog-1198. The sequence goes on from JAYVYN010000101.1 coordinate 47,089, forward strand.
TCGAACATCTTGCCGTCTTTGAAAAAACCCTCGTCCACCAAACGCGTAGGGATGGTAACGTGCTGTTCTTTACCAATCGTATCGGTAAACCGAAGATCGGCGAATTTAGCTTCTTTTTCCTTAATCAATTTCAGAACATCAGCAACAGACATGTTCGTCCTCCGGGTTCGATTTATTCATCAATCTTAAGGGCGTGCATTTAACGTGCCAATCTGAGAGGCATGGCCAATCAAGCAGTTAACGCTAGGGAGCTAGTGTCCACGCCCTATTATGGACCCTGCGCTAAATATTTTGCACTGAAATAGTGCGTTTTAGGACCCGCGCCCAATTATAGTGCACTGAAGGAGGCCCCTCCCGCCCAACCTGTAGCGTCGCTATACTCGCGCCCTTTACGTCACTGGCTATCTTAAAAGCCTGGTTAGGAATTGATGGCTAAATTGACCCCCGCTCCGCGAACTTTTCAGGATTTGATTTTCGCGCTGCAGACTTATTGGGCCAAGCAGGGTTGCGTGGTGTTGCAGCCTTACGATATGGAAATGGGCGCGGGTACTTTTCACGCCGATACTTTTTTGCGCGCGGTGGGACCTGAGGCGTGGCATGCCGCTTATGTGCAGACCACACGGCGACCCAGCGACGGTCGCTATGGCAACAATCCGTTTCGCTTGCAGCGCTACTATCAATTTCAAGTGTGCTTGAAACCTTCGCCAGATGACATTCAGGACTTGTACTTAAATTCGTTGCGTCACTTGGGCTTCGACTTGTTGACGCATGATATTCGGTTTGTAGAGGACAACTGGGAGTCGCCTACCTTGGGCGCGTGGGGCTTGGGTTGGGAGGTCTGGCTCAATGGAATGGAAATTACTCAGTTCACTTATTTTCAACAAGTAGGTGGTTTGGATTGTCGTCCCGTCATGGGCGAGATCGCGTATGGCCTGGAGCGCCTAGCCATGTACATCCAGGGTAAGGAAAGTATTTTTGATATTGTCTGGAGTGAGGGACCGTTTGGGGTGATCACTTATGGCGATGTGTTTCACCAAAATGAAGTCGAGCAATCGACGTACAATTTTGAAAAGGCCGACACGTCGATGTTGTCACTGCAATTCGACGCGTTTGAGGCCGAGTGTCAAAAATTGGTGGCGGATAAATTAGTACTGCCGGCGTATGAGCAAATGGTGAAAGCCTCGCACACCTTTAATTTGCTTGACGCGCGCCATTCTGTCTCTGTCACCGAGCGGCAGCGCTATATTTTAAGAGTTCGCACGTTAGCTCGGGCGGTTGCGGAAAGTTATCTTGCCAGTCGCGAGGCGCTGGGCTTTCCCTTGCTGCACAAGGGTGCTGCGCAGGGTGTGGCGCAGGGGGTCGCATGAAACTTGCGAGTGCTAAGGGCGAGAGCGCTGATTTGCTGTTCGAACTTCTAACCGAAGAATTGCCACCCCGCACCCTACTAAAATTATCGACGGCGCTAACCCAGGGGATCGTCAGCGGTCTCGATAAAGCCTGCGTTGCTCACGGCAAGTCGCGCAGCTTTGCAACGCCACGACGATTAGCAGTGCGGGTTAAGGCTTGCGCGCTACGGGCTCCTGATCGGAACGCTGAACGACGAGGCCCGCCGGTGAGCGCCTCGTTCGATGCGAGCGGCGCACCGACTCAGGCAGCGACCGCGTTCGCAAAGAGTTGTCAAGTTGCGGTCAGCGAGCTTGAGCATTTGAATACCGAAAAAGGATCGTGGTTAGTGCATCGCGCTGTGGAAGCTGGCGCTACCACTGTGGGCCTCCTCGGTGACATTATTAAGCAGGCTATTGCCTCATTGCCGATCGCGAAGCGTATGCGCTGGGGATCTAATGCAGCAGAGTTTGTGCGTCCCGTGCGCGGCGTGCTGCTGTTGTTCGGTGATGAAGTGGTACCGCTGGAAATATTGGGAATCACCGCGGGGCGCGTCACGGCGGGCCACCGCTTTCATGCAAAGCGCGCCATAGTAATTAACTCGGCCAAAAGTTATGAGGCGCAATTGCTGCGCGCGAAGGTGGTCGCAGATTTTGGAAAGCGGCGCGAGAGGATTCGCTCCGGTGTGCTGGCTGCGGGGGTTGGGGTTGGCATGACCCTGGTGGATGATCAATTGCTTGATGAGGTCACCGCACTGGTCGAGTGGCCTGTTCCCATTGCGGGTCAGTATGACGAGCGCTTTCTGGCGCTACCGCGTGAAGTGGTGGTAGCCACTGTTCAAGGTCATCAACGTTATTTTCCCGTGGAACGGTCAGACGGGAAACTTTCGGGTTGGTTTGTCACGGTCAGTAATATTGAGAGCCGAGATCCTGCCAAGGTGCGCGAGGGCAATGAGCGGGTGGTGCGCCCACGCCTCAGCGATGCGGCATTTTTTTGGGATCAGGACTTAAAGATAAATTTAGAGGCGCATGCCGCTAAGCTTGCGGGCGTGATTTTTCAGACTAAGTTGGGAAATTATACGGAGAAAACCCGGCGCGTAAAGATGTTGGCGGAGACGATCGGTAATCGCTTGAGTGCCGGCCCAGAGGTGAGTCGGGCCGCGGAGCTGGCGAAGGCCGATTTAATGACAGCGATGGTGGGCGAATTTCCTGAACTACAGGGCACCATGGGTCGTTATTACGCGCTGACGCAAGGTGAATCTACGGCAGTGGCGCTTGCCATTGAGGAGCATTATCGACCTCGCTTTGCGGGTGATGCACTTCCGACATCGGCGCTCGGTCAAGCGCTGGCGCTGGCTGACAAGATTGATACCCTGGTGGGAATTTTTGCAATTGACTTAAAGCCGACCGGTACTAAAGATCCCTTTGGCCTAAGGCGGGCGGCGTTGGGCGTGTTGCGGATTTTGCTGGAGGGGAAACTTAATTTAGATCTTTATGAATTACTTGGGTTTTCCGCCATGGCGCAACCGGTACAAAAGACTAAAGTAGCGGAGGAAGTCTATGATTTTATCGTCGAGCGATTCCGGGGATTGTTATTGGAACGCAATGACGGCAGCACGGCGGAGATGATCGATGCGGTGCTGGCCGATAGGGGGCATTCGCCACTGGATGTGGATACAAGACTGCAAGCGCTTAAAGAGTTTTTGAAACATCCTGACGCCAACGTGCTGACTGGGCTGAATAAACGTATCGCGAATATTCTGAAGAAAGCACAAATAGGTAATGAGGTGAGGGTTGACACGACGAATCTTACCGAACCTGCAGAGGTGCGTCTGCATCAAGTGCTCGCGGAAGTCAGCTCCTCAGTACTAGAAGCTGCCGCGGCGGGACACTATTCGTTGAGCTTAAAGCTATTGATGGGCCTGCGCGCGAGCGTCGATGATTTCTTCGAGCATGTGATGGTGATGGACGAACAATTGGTTCGGCGCAATAATCGCTTGGCGTTATTGCGCGATGTGCAATTATTACTAGGCTGCGTGGCTGATCTTTCACGCTTACCGGGCTGAATTCAAACGATGCAATTGCTAAGATCACTGGCGTTCACTCTCTACATGATGTTATCAGCGTGCCTAGTGGGTGCGTTCATGACGCTGTGTTTTTGGTTGCCGTATAGAACTCAATACGCCATCGTCCTCAAATGGGCGCATAGCGTCTTATGGGTGCTTAAAAAAGTTTGCGGCCTCGGCTATACAGTGGTGGGTCGCGAGAACCTTCCTACCGGTAATCACATTGTAATGAGTAATCACTCATCGGCTTGGGAGACCATTGCGCAGTTCGCGCTGTTCCCCCGCCAAGTGTGGGTACTCAAGCGAGAGTTACTGTGGATACCCTTCGTCGGCTGGGGCATGTGGCTACTGCGACCCATTTCTATTAATCGCAAAGCGGGGGGGCGTGCGGTGCGGCAAGTGGTAGAACAGGGCACGGCGAAGCTCGCCGCAGGACTCTGGGTTATTATTTTTCCGGAAGGCACTCGGGTCATGCCAGGCGAAACGCGCAAGTACGGTTTGAGCGGGGCGTTACTCGCAACCGCCAGCGGCAAACTCGTGGTGCCGTTATCGCACAATGCGGGTGAATTTTGGGTACGCCGTGGAGTGGTCAAAAAGTCCGGGACTATTCGAGTGGTGATTGGCAAGCCAATCGTATCCGTTGGCAAAGAGCCACGACAATTGAACGAAGAGGTCCGGGCGGCGATTGAGGCAGGGCTTAAGTACTAGCGGATCCAGGGGTGCCACGATTTAGGGCAGGGGGACCTTGAGCATTGCCCATATATTCTGCCCACAAAGAGCGTCCAATTCCTGGAGGCTCAGTTTTTTGGCGCTAATCAACAGTTCGGCGCGTCTGGCCGATCCGCTTGATACGCCCCAGGCGCTGGTCAAGCCGTGCAGGATTCCAAACCAGATCGAGAGTCACGACTTACCTGTTAAGCCTTCCACGGATTAACAACCTCAACACCGCAATCCTCGAAGTCCTTTTCGTTACGTGTTGCAAGAATTGCACCTCGCAATCGAGCGAGCGAGACAATCATGGCATCGAACTGGCTGATGGGCTTACCCGCGACTCGTCGTGACGCAGCGATCTCGGCATACAAGTCTGCCGCATCGCTGTCGAATTTTAGCACCTGGTTTGCAAAATCCTCGTCAAAAATATTTTTCGCGGCATCCCACAATCCTCGGCGCCGTTTACCGTCTGAAAGCAATCGAATGCCGTAGAGAATTTCACCCCGAGTGATGGTAGTGGTGAATAGAGACGCGCGTGGCTGGTTCTCCAGCCAATCCACCACAGAGGGTTCAGGTGCTGGTCGCAGTACCTCTGAAAGGACATTGGTATCAAGAACGATCATGTATCCAAGTTCCCCGGCTCACGCATCGCCTCTCGAGGAGCAATTTCCAAATCGACGCCTCCCAGTGGCTCAATCCGCGCGCGGATGGAATCCACAAGAGATCCAATCCGCGAACGCTCGGTTGATAGCGCCGATCGCAGAATGTCGCGTGCTTCTTCCTCCATTGAGCGCCCATGGCGAGCAGCCTGCACGCGTAATCGCCCTTTAAGCCGCTCATCAATGTTCCGGATTGTCATACTGGCCATAAGCCCTCCATTAATCATTGATTGCATATTAGTCAATGATTGCAATTAAGGCAATCTTGCGAGCCTGGCCATCAGTACAATGGCTAAATGCTCAATAACATCCCAGTTTCTGATTCGCTCTTCGTGGACGATATGCTTAGCTGCATACGAGTTCTGCGCGCGATTGAAGCCGATCGGTCGCACCTGAATCGCCTGTCACAAGAACAACGCCGTGAGCTACAAATGTTTGCCGGCATGGTTGCGAAGCCTGAGCGGCATGACCTTATGAAAATGGCGAAGGCATTTCGACGCACTAAGCGAGTGGCTGAAAAAGAGCATGACCTTAAAATAATTGAGCAAGCGGGGTTACGGGTTCAGCGCCGCTGCGCGGTGTACGCGCCGCTGTGGATTGAGCGACCTAAAGCTGAAAGCTTAGATAAGCCTACGCTGAATCAAGAGCGCGTCTGTTACATCTGCAAGAAGCCTTTTTCGACCGTGCATCGCTACTACGATTCTATGTGTGATGCTTGTGGTGATTTTAATTATGCTAAGCGGCAGCAGAGTGCGGACCTTAGTGGTCAATTTGCACTCGTGACCGGCGCACGCGTAAAAATTGGCTTCCAGGCATCTCTTAAATTATTACGAGCGGGTGCACAGGTCATTGTTACGACTCGGTTTCCAGTTGATGCCGCCGATCGGTATTCCAGGGAACTGGACTTCGAAAGGTTTCGCGACCGCCTACAGATCTACGGGCTGGATCTACGACATACACCTAGCGTTGAGTTGTTCACGCGCTTTCTGCTCGACCGTCTGCCACGACTCGACTACATTCTGAATAATGCCTGTCAGACGGTACGTCGGCCGGCGGGGTTTTTTCAGCACCTTTTAGGTCCGGAGACGGAATCAATTGCCGCGCTTCCGGAAAGCTGGCAGGGTCCGCTAGCGAACCATCATGAATTGCGGAGCATTTTGGAGGGTCCGCCTTCAGACAGCGCCGGCGCACTTACCCAGGGCACGCATGCTGAAGGGCTACTGCACAGTGCAGCACTGTCGCAACGGCGGTATCTGGATGAGGATTTTCGTAGGGACGAGGCGTTATTCCCAAGGGATCGGTACGATGAGGATCTTCAGCAGATCGATTTGCGCCAGGTCAACAGCTGGAGACTGCGTATGCATGAGATCGAGACGCCCGAACTTCTCGAAGTGCAGCTCGTGAATGCCATAGCACCATTTATTCTCAATGCGCGGCTAAAGCCGCTCATGTTACGCACGGCGGGGCATCACAAGCATGTGGTGAACGTCAGCGCGATGGAGGGTCAGTTCTATCGCATCGCCAAGACGGACAAGCATCCGCACACGAACATGGCGAAGGCGGCGCTGAACATGATGACACGCACCAGTGCGGCCGATTTCGTCAAGGACGGAATTCATATGAATGCGGTGGACACTGGCTGGATATCGGACGAGGATCCGGCCGCACATGTCGCGCGCAAAGCGACGCTAGGTTTCTCACCCCCGCTTGATATTATCGACGGTGCTGCACGCATTGTTGATCCGATCTTCGCGGGGCAACTCACGGGTACGCATGTATGGGGCCAATTCTTAAAGGACTATAAGCCTGCTCCTTGGTAATGACACTCCAGCGGCTACCTCCATATCCCGTCGCTTTTAAGTGTGACGACGGATGCGGTATTTGCGGAATATTTGAGGCACGCGTTGATCGTATAGATCGTAGGGTCCTATGTATTAAAATTCATCACACGCAGCGCCTTGTTCTCAATGAACTCGCGTGGCGGTTCCACCTCATCACCTGTCAGCATCCTCAATCCGTACCTGTAACAGTCGGCGATTCTTAGGATTAATTCTGCGTGCCCGCTAAATATGCAACAGTAATCGTATAGTTGCGCGATATATCCGGCAGTGTAATACGCCGTAGGTCGCTAAGCATCCGCGTCTAATTTGTTCCGCAACTTGAATTTGCGTTAATCCAGGACGCGCAAATTTTAATCCAAATTACTAAATACTGGCGCAAGTAATCCTGCCTGCAAGACCACGCACTTCAAGTGGCCCAATGCTCCTCAAGATTGCAAGAGATGCGGTAGCTCAATGGGAGCACGTCAAAATTCGCGCTGTCAACGACCGATAGGTTCATTTAGCGTCGATGCAAGGTATTTGTCGATACGGTGTTGGGCGTCTTCAGCATCCGGCGCGTGGTAAAATTTGACCTGTATTTTTTTTCCGAGCTTGTGCATGGTGCGTTCAAAAACGGCGAGCGTGCGCTTGTTATCGCGAGTAACGAAGACAGCAAATACCGAGGCCTGAATAGACTTCAGTTCAGTTAAGTCAGTGGGTGGAGTGCCGCCGTAACTGACGACCGCATGCAATCGTGGTTCCGCACTCGCTAAGCGCAATGCGTACGTTCCCCCCGAAGACCACCCAAACGCCCCAATGCGGTCTTTGACTACATTAGGTTGACCACTTAAGAATGAAAACGCCGCTGCAAGGTCCTGCATGACTCGCTTCGGCGGTAGTGCACGAGACAGTTCTTGCGCCCGCTGAGCGTCATTTGCACTCTCACCGCGATATAGGTCGACTTCAACCACTACAAACCCTTGCGCTATCAATTGACGCGCTTGTGTGTTGGTACGTTCCGACAGCCCTAGTTCATCAGGTATTAAAATAATTGCCGGCGCAGGTTTACGATCAGTGGGCTCAAATAAAACCCCGTCGGCCGCATAGCCGCCGTCAAGATGCATATGTATTTTGACGCCCTGTTGCGCGGAGGCCATCGAGGTCAAAGCGCAGTTCATCAGCGCGATTGAAAGTGACACCCTCGTAAATATTAAAGATATAGTCTGTCGCATAGCTCGCCATGATACCAACACGCGCAAATTGCTGCTTCGCCAACCTTCTTGAGACTTACACATTACCAGATAATTAACATTTTTGGATGCTGCGGGGCCTTCGAGAAAAAAGCCGAAATTACGTGGAATCAGCACCTCCAAGTTTGACATCGGCCACACCATAACGCCGCTGCGTATTTAAGCGCTACAACGCAGTTACATAGAGTCTTTAGGCGTAGGGCGGGATCCAACGGGGAATTTCTTGATCGAGAACCCTTCATGGGATACGCTACGTATTAGCGTCTTTGTTTGCGCAATTAACATAACTATGGGGAGTCATCCATGTTGAAGCGAACCGCGCACGCAGCTCTAGGGCTGTGTTTTATAGCTGCCACTTCTACCTTAGCCGCGACCAACGTCACAACATGGCGTTATGACATTGGCCGTACCGGACAAAATCTCAACGAAACGGTACTGATGACGACCAATGTCAACAGCACAAACTTCGGCAAATTATTTGCCTACAGCGTCGACGGCTACGTTTATGCCCAGCCTCTGTATCTCGCGGCAGTGAATATTGGCGGCAGCACTCGCAGCGTCGTCTTGGTTGCAACTGAGCACGACAGTGTCTACGCCTTCGACGCAGCGCAAAATCAGCAGCTCTGGAAAGCATCCCTAATCGATACTGCGCACGGCGCCGCGGGCGGCGCGACCACGGTCGCCAGCGCTGACATTGGCACAAATGATATTGTTCCTGAGGTCGGGATTACCTCGACGCCGGTGATCGACCCCGTTACCGGCACGCTATATGTAGTCTCGAAGAGCAAAGAAAGTGGCGCGTATATACAGCGACTACATGCACTTGATGTATCTACCGGCAATGAGAAGAGCGGTAGTCCCGTCGTGATTCAAGGTTCAGTAGCCGGCGGCGGTATCGGGAGCGTAGGCGGTAACGTCGCGTTTCAGTCCCAATGGGAATTAAATCGCGTCGGCCTATTGTTACTTAATGGCTACGTCTACGTTGCCTTCGGCGCACATGGCGACAATGGTCCCTACCACGGCTGGGTGTTCGCGTTCAATGCAGCGAATTTGCAGCAAACCGCGATTTACAATTCCAGTCCCGGCGGTAAGGGAAACGGCATTTGGGAGTCGGGCGCGGGTCTAGCGGCCGACACTGTCAACGGCGTATCGCGGCTGCTCTTTTCCACCGGTAATTTTTTCAGCAGCGGCAACTTAGGACCTAATCCCACACCGCCGTATACGAATAACCAGGATTATAGCAACGCCGTAGTGCGACTAGAGTCAAACAATGGCGGACTACAGGTTGCCGACGAATGGACGCCATTTGATCAGGACCAATTAAGCGCTGCCGACACTGATCAGGGATCGGGCGGCGTTTTGATACTTCCCGACCAGCCCGGTGCGCACCTGCATGAACTTGTTCAGGTCGGAAAAAATGGCCGCATCGAAGTCATCGACCGTGACAACCTGGGCGGCTTCAACACCTCGGTCAACAATATTGCGCAAGAGATCGGCGGCAAGATTAGTGGCCTTTGGAGTACTCCTGCTTATTGGAATGGGAATGTGTATTTTTGGGGCAATGGCGATGTACTTAAGCAGTTCAGTCTTACGAATGGGCAATTAAGCGCCAGCCCAGTAGCAACCGCAGCAATCAATTCGGCCTTTCCAGGGGCGAGTCCGGTGATCAGTTCCAATGGAACCAGCGGCGGTATTCTCTGGGCGATTCGCTCCGATGCGTACAATTCCGGCGGGCCTTCGGTGTTGTACGCTTTTGACGCAACCAATGTTGCCACTCAACTTTATAACAGCTCACAGAACTCGGCTCGTGATGCTGCGGGCAAAGCGGTAAAATTTGCGGTACCCATCGTCGCTAACGGTAAGGTGTACGTTGGAGCCCAGGGCGAAGTCGATGTGTACGGCGCGCTCGGCAGCGCACCTCCCACTGTGCCGACACCGACCTTTGCTCCCGCACCGGGAGTGTACTCATCGACCCAGAGCGTGACGCTGGCGGATAGCCTAGCTGGCGCTGCTATTTACTACACCACAAACGGCACACCGCCGTCGACCAGTTCGACTCGCTACAGCGGTGCGATCAGCGTCGGCGCCACAACAACAATTCAGGCGCTCGCAGCGGCCGCGGGTTACAGCAATAGCTCGGTCGTCAACGGCACCTATACCATCGGCACGGCGCCGACTATTAACTTCAGTAACGGCTTTGCGTCAGTCGCCGGCTTAACGCTCAACGGCAGCGCTGTCAACTCCAATGATAGTCGGCTACAGCTCACCACTGGCGCAGTCAGTCAGGCCGGCAGTGCTTTCGCAAATATTCGCGTTAACGTCCAGAGTTTCTCCACCGATTTTAGCTTCCAGCTCTCAGGCTCAGCGCCGCTGGCTGATGGCATTACATTCACCATTCAAGCAAACAGTCCGGGTGCACTGGGACCGTTGGGTGGCGGTCTCGGCTATGGACCGGATACCGCCACAGGTACGGGCGGAATTCCGAACAGCATTGCGGTCAAATTCGACTTGTATAGCAATGCCGGTGAGGGCACTAATTCCACCGGGCTGTACGTGAACGGCGCTTCACCCACACTACCGTCGGTGGATCTCACGGGCAGCGGAATTGTGCTGGGCAGCGGCGATACGCTGACCGGTCACCTCGCCTATGACGGCAGCGTTCTGTATTTGACGCTAAAAGACCCGATCAACCGCGCGACCTATGCCACGCACTTCAACATAGACATCCCCAAAACGATTGGTAGTACGACGGCGTTCGTCGGCTTTACCGGCGGTACAGGCGGCATAGTCGCAAGCCAAAAAATCCTCACCTGGATATTCACCTCTAATCCGCCGGTTGCCATCGCGCAATACGAAACCGAGAATCTCAATGGCAACAGCTCCGGCCCGGTATTCCGTACTTTTGCGTGGGGCGGGTTCCCGGACGGTAGCGGCACCATTCTCGACTCCACCAAGATAGGCGACGCAGTGACGTTTACTGCCAATATTGCGCAAGCCGGCACCTACGATTTGCACGTGACAGCGAAGAAGTTTATGACACGTGGGGTCTGGCAGCTGAGCGTTGATGGAGTGAACGTCGGCAGTCCGCAGGATGAGTACAACGCGACTGAAGTCTTCGCCGATTT
>JAYVYN010000102.1:0-6563 GCA_043784265.1 Gammaproteobacteria bacterium
GCCAACATACGCTCTACGTCGGTTTTTGATGCGCGTATTTCCGGGAGCAAGCTCGCTTGAATGTTTTCTAAAGTGTCGTTGAGATAGCCATCGTCGTTGATGGCGTCGGTAATCATATGCGCGATGGCCAGATCGACGGTGGATAATTTGGCGAATTGTAATTGTTGGTTTAATTGTTCCTGCAGGGTATTTTCGTGTGCGTCGCTGAAATCATCGCTTTGGTCATCGCCCGACCAGGGTGTGGTTGAGAGCCCCGTGGTTTGTTCGCCCCAGGCTTCGTCGGCTATCTCAATTTCCGGAGGCTCTTGCGGTTCGATGGCTGAGTGCCCGTCGAGCGGGGCATATTCTTCGAAATTTTCGGCGTCGCGTGCGGCGGGGGCGACTTGTGCAAGTATTTCGATCGTATCGGCCTCATCCACCGCCTCCAACATCACATTGGTTTCGAGTGTCTCACGCACATGGGCTTGCAAATCCACCGATGGGAGCAGCAGCAGCTTAATGGCCTGCTGTAGCTGCGGCGTCATCGTGAGCTGTTGGCCAATGCGAAGCTGCAGACTGGGCTTCATCATGAGTATACGATCATGAGTAAACGGCTTTTTTACCTATAACGTGAAATCCTGCCCTAAGTACACCTCACGGACCTGGGGGTTGGCAAGAATCTGTTCCGCAGTTCCAGAAGCCAGTATCGTTCCTTGCGCGACGATGTATGCACGGTTGCAAATGCCAAGGGTTTCACGGACATTATGATCAGTTATGAGTACGCCGATGCCCTTGCTCGATAAGTGCTTGATTATGCGCTGTATATCAGCCACCGAGAGCGGATCTACCCCTGCGAATGGCTCGTCTAGGAGCATGAATTTAGGCTCAGCAGCCAAAGCGCGGGCAATTTCTACCCGCCGGCGTTCGCCACCCGAAAGACTCAAGCCGAGGCTGCCTTGGACATGCTCGATATGCAGTTCCGCCAAGAGTTCCGTTAAGCGGGTTGCGCGCCAGGCAGCGCTTTGATGCGGTCGCGTTTCAAGAATCGCGGTGATGTTGTCGGCCACCGATAATTTGCGGAAAATGGAAGGTTCTTGCGGTAAGTACCCCACCCCTAATTTCGCGCGCTGGTGCATGGGAAGACGGCTGATGTCACGATCATCCAGAAAGATCTCGCCCTGCGTACACGCGGTGAGGCCCACAATCATGTAAAAGGCGGTGGTTTTGCCAGCGCCATTAGGACCTAACAAACCAACCACTTCGCCGCTTTCAATATCCAGTGATAGGTCGCGCAGCACTGGGCGGGACTTGTAACTTTTAGCAAGGTTACGCGCGCGTAGGACGCTCATGAGAGTCGTGGCGTCATGGCGGGGTGGAACTCGGTGCTGGAATAATGATGTGCACGCGACCACCGTTTTGTTCAGCCGCATTGGCGACTACGGTCTGGTTTTGCATATTGTACTTAAGCGAGGCACCGCTGAATTCAGTCTGGCCATCAGTTAGGAAGGCATTGTTGGCTAGATGTACCGTGCCTTTGGCCACATCGTATTCGATAGTGTCGGCATGCCCTTGCGCTAAGCGACCGGATTTGACGATGCGTTGTTGAAATTTGGCGGGCTTACCGGTGATCACAGCTTTGGTTAAAAGTTTTTTGCTAAAAGTAATTTGTGCCTCGTCGGCGGTGACTTGGCCTTGTGGGACGATAATTTTCACTGAATTGCGAAAGGTCCAATGGCCATTGTCAAAATTAAATCCCTTGACGATGGCTTGGTCGGTGGTCACCTCGTCGGCTGAGACTGACAAATCGCCTTGCGCGATCCGCGCTTGATGCAACACCATGTGGTCTTTAAGAGATTCAAAAGACTGCGCATCCACCGAAATTTCTTGGGTGCGTGAAATTTGTATACGCGACGCTTGCGCGTGAACTACCGGTTGCAGCGCGGTGCAGGTCAATAGCAGTATCGCTAGCGAGGTGATGCGCGACACGAAATGACTGCGCGAATTACGGGTGAAATAAGCCATGGACTTGTGATTCCAAGCGCAGCGTGTGCGTCTTTAAGTTTGCATTAAATCCTCGCGCGGTGAGTGCTTGCCTGCCGAATTCGATACGCACGTCGCTCGGCGTGCTCGCGATCGCCTCCGTGATGTTGTAACTCAATCGGTCGGTGCGCATAACGGTCGGATCGGCGGGCTCGGTGCTCGTGACCCCTTGGTTGGTGAGCCGTACATCACCGCTGACATCGACCACGTTGCCGCCGGGTTGAATATGCGCAGCCTCGCCGGTCATAACCCAGGTGGTGCCGCTTTCGGTTTGGTAGTCGACCCGCACATGGCGCAGCGCGACTTCAGTGCTGTGCGCGATTTGATCGATTTGATCGGCCATAATGCGCACGCTCGGCGAACCATTCAAATCGTAATCAGTCAAAGTAGCATTTTTCAGGTAGTAGCCGGGAGTGGCGATTTGGCGAATATTTTTTAAGTTTGTGGGTGCGTGTCCCGGCGAGCTGATGATCCATGTGCTCAGGCCTAAGGCGATGACTGCGATTAAGGTAAAGATGCGAAACAGCACTAGCGCCTACCCGCCCGCGCCGGCACCCGGGCTCGCGCCCGCAGCAACTTGTCACATAGTTCGCGTACCGCACCGCGCCCGCCAGGGGCTACACTTACCCAGTGCGCCGCGGCTTTCACTAACGGATGGGCATCGGCGACCGCCGCGGCAAAGCCTACCGCCGACATGAGGGGTAGATCCGGCGTATCGTCGACGATGCAGGCGCAGTCCAGCGCGTCGATTTTTAGCCGAGCAGTTAAGTTTTGTAGCGCAGCAACTTTGTCGTTGCAACCTTGAACCACGTAAGGAATTTTTAGTTCCCGCATGCGTGCGGTGACAGCGCTGGCACGACGACCGCTGAAGGCGGCAACCGCAACGCCACTGCCCATGAGTAATTTAATCCCGTGGCCGTCGTGTACATCAAATACTTTCAATGCTTCACCGCGTGCTGAAAAATATAGCCGCCCGTCGGTGAGCACGCCGTCGACATCAAGCACTAGTAGTTTGATCTTGTTTAAGGGACGTGCGCGACGGGCTTTCAAACGACACCTGCGCGTAGCAAATCATGGACGTTGAGCGCACCGACGAGTTTTTCGTCGGCATTGACCACGACCAGCGATGTAATTCGATGAGTCTCCATCAAGTGCACCGCTTCAGCAGCCAGCATATTTTCACGTACCGTCTTGGCTTGGCGAGTCATCACCTGATCCATGCGCGTGCTATGCAAATCCACCGCGTGATCCAAGGCACGTCGTAAATCACCGTCGGTGAAAACACCGAGCACGTGGCTCTCTAAATCGACAATAGCCGTCATACCTAGGCCCTTGCGACTAACTTCGAGTAATCCGTCCGCGAGTGGGGTGTCCGCGTGTACCACAGGGATGCCGGTACCGGTGCGCATGACGTCACTAACATGTAATAACAAGCGTCGACCCAGATTGCCGGCGGGATGAGATCGTGCGAAATCCTGTTCGGTAAAGCCGCGCGCTTTGAGTAGCGCAACTGCTAGCGCATCGCCGACGGCGAGAGCGGCGGTGGTGCTGGCCGTGGGGGCTAGATTAAGCGGACACGCCTCAGCGGGCACCCCAATATACAAATGCACCGTGGCTTCGCGAGCGAGGGCTGACTCAGGGTTGCCCGTAAAAGTGATCAAGGGGACTCCAAGGCGTTTTATCGCCGGGACAATGGTGAGTATTTCGGTAGTTTCTCCCGAATTGGACAACGCCAAAACGACATCGTCACGGGTTATCATACCGACATCGCCGTGGCTGGCTTCGCCGGAATGGACAAAGAAGGCCGGTGTACCCGTGCTAGCTAGAGTGGCAGCGATTTTTCCGCCAATATGGCCTGATTTTCCCATACCTGTGACGACGACGCGGCCACGACAGGTAAGACAAATGCGGCAAGCCCGTGCAAACTCCACTCCCAGGCGGGGTAACTGTGCGAGTAAGCCTTCGATCTCGATGTTGAGCGCCTGACGACCGAGGTCGGCGAGACCCTCATCGGTGTATTCGATATTCATGGGAGAATGATACCGCCGTCGCTCGAAGATTTAATAGGAGATCGAATGAACCCACAACAAATAGTGCAACTAATCCAGTCGGGTCTTGCTGGTAGTCAGGCCACCGTTACGAGTCCGGACAATGTCCATTTTGAGGCGGTGGTGGTTGCCGCTGCATTTTCTGGTAAGCGCGCGGTTCAGCGTCACCAAATGGTGTATGCCACGCTAGGTACCGCGGTGGGCAATGAAATTCACGCGCTCGCTCTGCAGGTGTTTACCCCCGAGGAATTTACACGACAAGGCGCGCAACATGGATAAGTTGCAAATTCAGGGCGGGATTCCGCTGGAAGGTGAAATTCGTATCTCGGGAGCCAAGAATGCCACGCTACCGATACTCGCGGGCTGCCTGCTAGCGGACGCGCCAGTGACAGTGTCGAATGTACCGCATCTGCAGGATGTGACCACCATGATTGAATTATTAGGCAGCATGGGCGTGGCGGTGACCATTGATGAGAAAATGCGCATCGAAGTCGATGCATCTAGTATTAAGCAGTATTTTGCAGCCTACCAATTGGTTAAGACCATGCGGGCCTCGATTTTGGTATTGGGTCCGTTATTGGCGCGCTTTGGACAGGCCGATGTGTCCTTGCCCGGAGGCTGTGCTATTGGTGCGCGTCCAGTAAATATCCACGTGGCGGGCTTGCAGGCCATGGGTGCCGATATCCATATCGAGAATGGCTATATCAAAGCACGTGCGCACCGTCTTAAGGGTGTACACCTAGTGCTGGATACTGTGACCGTGACTGGCACCGAAAATCTCATGATGGCGGCGACACTTGCCGATGGGGAAACCGTGCTGGATAACGCTGCACGTGAGCCGGAAGTGGTGGATTTGGCGCGTTTTTTGTGCAGCATGGGGGCGAAAATCCAGGGAGCCGGTACCGATCGTATTGTGATCGAGGGCGTGAAACGGCTCGGGGGCACTTCTTATGAAGTGTTACCAGATCGGATTGAAACTGGCACTTATTTGGTGGCCGGCGCCATTACTAGCGGACATGTGCGCGTAAAAAACGCCCGTGCCGAGCATTTAGACGCGGTGCTCGGCAAGCTTAAGGAAGCCGGTGCTACGATCTCGATTGGGGATAATTGGATCGAGGTCGATATGCGGGGCCGCAGGCCGAAAGCGGTGGATATTCGCACCGCTCCCTATCCGGCTTTTCCCACCGATATGCAGGCTCAGTTTGCCGCGCTTAATACGATCTCGATTGGGGTCAGTACCATTATAGAGACGATCTTTGAAAACCGTTTTATGCATATGCTGGAAATGCGGCGCATGGGGGCGGAGATTCGCTTGGAGGGCAACACCGCGATCATCAAGGGCGTGGAACGTCTGACGGCGGCGCCCGTGATGGCGACCGATCTGCGCGCCTCGGCTAGCCTGGTATTGGCAGGCTTGGTGGCTGAAGGACGCACTGAGATTGAGCGCATTTATCACATCGATCGTGGCTACGCCGCGATTGAGGAGAAGTTACAGCAATTGGGAGCGAAGATTCGCCGTAGCCCGGGCTAGGTGCGCGACCCGTGGTAGCCGCTTGCGGGCGGTGCAGGTGGCGGCGCCTAAGAGCGGCGTAGGTCGCGGGTGGGTCGTTCGATGACTTTTAATTTTATTTTAAACGGCTGGCTGGCGTGCCGCCCTTCGAGTTCGACCTCGGAACCGGGTTTTAAAGCGGCTACTCGACTGACTAAATCTTGCGAACTACGCACGTTTTCACCGGCGATACCGGTCACTAAGTCGCCGGGCCGTAAGCCCGCTTCGTAGGCTTGGCTTTTGACCGTTATATTGACCACCGTGATGCCACCGCCGGTTTGAATGCCATATTGAGCGGCCTGTTCTTCGGATAAATCCTGCGGCACGAATCCTAACCAACCCCTTACCACATGGCCGTTCTTCAGGATTTGTTGCATGACCCCGCGCACTAGATTGATCGGAATGGCAAAGCCTATGCCTTCAGGGCCGCCGTTATTGCGATTCAACACCGCGGTGTTGATGCCGACTAGTTCGCCGTGGACATCGATGAGGGCACCACCCGAATTACCTAAATTAATGGCAGCGTCGGTTTGGATAAAATTCTCGAAGGTGGCTAGGCCTAATTGTCCGCGGCCGGTCGCGCTGACTATTCCTTGAGTTACTGTTTGGCTTAAACCATAGGGATTGCCGATCGCGAGTACAATGTCCCCGACCCGCAATGTGTCAGAGCGCCCTACTGGCATTACCGGCAGTTTTTTGATGGACAGGGATAGAATGGCAAGATCGGTATCCGGATCCTGGCCCACTACTTTTGCGTCGGCGACACGCCCATCGGCTAATTGGACCCGAATCGAATCGGCGCCCGCAACGACATGTTGATTGGTCACGATGGTGCCCTGGGCGTCGACAATGACTCCGGAGCCTAAGCTGCGTTCAACGTGCTGACGGTAACTGGGCCAATAGTCGCCAAATAGTTGGTCCAGCGGCGCGGCTTGCGTTCGTTCAGT
>JAYVYN010000103.1:0-13647 GCA_043784265.1 Gammaproteobacteria bacterium
CAGCACGCTGCGTCGTGCGGTTCGAGCACGCGGGCATTTTCCCAATGACGAGGCGGCGACCAAATTAATCTGGTTGCGATTGCGCGAGTTAACCAAAAAATGGAAAATGCCCGCTCGCGAATGGAGCGCAGCTAAAGCACAATTCGCGGTGGTGTTCGGTGATCGATTTCAGGTGTCTCAATAATCAACCAGCTCAGCACACAAAATTCATGACAGGCCCACGAAATAGCCCGTAACGATATTCAGGGACATCTAAATCTACCGCTTTCGATTTGGAATATATGGGCGACTGGTTACGTACTGATGGCTACGGTTGTGTATTCATGTAAATGGATGACTGTGCCCAGGAGAAATTAAAGGAATTTCGCGATAAGGGTCGCGCTGCGCTTGACATTTTCGAATTTTGTGATCACAATTAGAGATCACAAAATTGCGCCTTCATACGTTGCGGATGTTTCGCGGGAGTTTGGTCTTCCAACCAATGAGAAATGGCGAATTCTGAACAAACACTACGCATTCGATGGTCAATGGTTCATAGTAACGTGGCTATTTGAGGCACAAGACAAAAAGACCGGAAGGATGCAACGCGAGGGTACTTTGGCTTTTGGGCGCATTCAAGACGATCAACTCATAGAATGGATCGAGTATTTCGACGGCTTCGTCGCGCATCTCCAGCGCGCGGGAGCCCTGCCATTTTTTGGTAAGGATGAGATGCCATTCCCCTGGCCGGACTATGATGGTACTTCGCGTAAGTATCGGCCTTAAACGTGCGTACTGTTTCTATTACCTGAGACCGACGTGTGGCTAGGGGCTAGCGTTTTGTGAACTAAGGTGACTAGTAGGTTTAAGTACAACAACATAAACATAGCGTAGTAGTATTATCGCAAGATGAAGCATATCTATGAGTAAATTAGCGCCGGTTCATTCGGGGGTTGCAATGAGTTTTCATCCATTAGCGGACGTACATGTGCACCACGGGGCGCTTTCAGTTGCCGACATTGGTCGGTCGATTGCCTTTTACGAGACGGTGCTGGGCTTTAAAGTTGATACTCATATTACGGTCAGCGAGGGGGCTTTGGAGATTGTGCATCTGGTGAAGGGCAACTCTTTCTTGGAATTATTCTGTCAGCGAAATGCCGCACCTTTGCCAAAACATGCGCGGGAATCATCGGACGACATTGCTGTGATTGGCACCAAGCACATCTCCTTCGGCACAGATTTTCCTGATGATTTGCACGCCTGGCTGCGGCGACATGAAGTCGCCGGATTGACTGAAATTTTTGATGGAACTCATTACAAGTATTTTTTCTTCAAGGATCCGGACCTGATTACGCTCGAGGTTGTCAGCCGCAAAGGACAATCAACGCGATCTTCACCTGTTTAAGGAGTAGCAATCACTATGGCAAACATACGGATTGTAAAGTCGGTACTAGCTGCATCTGCGGCGCTGTATGCGTTACTGGCAGGACTCGACAACCTAACCGATTACAGTTCTAACTTCCCATTTGTCCAGCACGTACTCGAGATGGATACGACTTTTCGTCATCCTTCGGTCATGTGGCGTTCGATAAATGCACCTCTGGTGCACCATGCGGCCTTCATTCTTATCATCGCCGCAGAGTTGACGGTAGGCACGATCGCAGGCGTCGGCGCGTACCTTATGTTTGCCGCACGTCGCCACAACCAAGAATTCGTGGCGGCAAAGTCGGTCGCAGCGGTCGGCTTATTGCTCGGTGTGTTGTTATGGTTCGGTGGCTTTTTGGTAATTGCCGGTGAATGGTTTTTGATGTGGCAATCCGCCCAGTACAATGCACAACAGCCGGCTTTTCAATATTCGGTGGCGTTTCTGCTCGTGTTGTTGATAGTCATGATTCCCGAAGAGCATGTTTCGGATGCCAAACCGAATTCAGCAAACCGCTGATTTTCGTGGTTTATCTGCCAGCAGCACAGGCTTTAGCAGTAGCGCAAGGCTAATCGCAAAGCAGACGGCAGCGAAATAGTAGGCGTTGGCGTAATGCGTGCCGGTCACGAGCAGTCCTGCAATCGCGGGAGCCAGTGCTTTACTTGCCGTTTGGGTCGTTAAGGTCAGGCCGATCAGTCGGGCGCTAGGATCAAGTGTAATGATGGTGCCGATGAAGAACGGGTAAATGCCACTCCAGGCAAAATTGAGCATGCAGGCGGCGACAACAAAGGGCCAGGACTCCGGGCCGCTAGCCAAGATTAAGGCCGCGCCAATGGCTACGGTGATGTAGCCACTCATGGGTACAAGTCTGCCACCAAAGCGCGTAGTAACCACGGCGGTTAATAGGGCACCCGCTGCTCCGGAAAGTTGTGCAATGAATAATGAGCGTGCAATGAAGGCTGTGGAGAACCCTGCTGACACTGCAACGCGTTCGACATAGGTCCAAAATACTAGAGCGGCAATAAAAAACCCGGAGATTCCGGCCAGCGCCAAACTGCCTTCAAACCACGGGATTCTGTCGGCAGTGGCTGTAGTAGCGCCATTTTTTGCGGTAGCGTTCTCAATTGGGGAGCGTTGTGGAAGCCAAAACGCTGCCAAGAATAAGGTGCAGGTAAGCAGCGCCACGCCTCGAAACAGATAGGGCATTCCGCCTGTATGGCTTAGGAAGGTGAACACATAGAGAAATACCGCCGAACTGCTCATCGAGACCACCGATACTATTCCCATAGTTCTATCGGGGTTACGGGTCATGGCGAGGCCTGAATTGCCGATTGCGAGCAGCAACCCTGAGCCAAGTCCTGACAATACTCGGCCTGCCATTAGCATACTAAGACTGGAGACCATGCTACATAGCAAATTACCGGCCACTACTAACGGGATGGCGCAACAGGCGGCAGTTTTCCAATTGACTCCCTGAATTACGCGTGACCAAGTAAAGGCACCTATGGCAAGCCCGGTCATATCAGCGACCTCAACGAAGCCTGCTTCGCGTGCGCTTAGGCCGGAGGTGATCAGGCTACCGACGATAATGGGGATGATGTAGGCCGCTAGATTGCCAACTATGCCGAGCGCTGCTAAGGCGGCGATTGCTGCCAATGAGGTGACTTGACCCGTCGATGAGCGACTTGGCAATGAGTTCTCCAGCAGCAGCGAATGGTTTTCTTATAACATCGGATGTATAAAATAACAAGATACGATCTAATAGATGCGTGGGCCACGGTGGAGAAATAGCAATTGATAGTAATCATTGGTGAAGGGATGCTTGAGTTGTCGCGGGTGCATTTCCCGGGTAATTGCGACTTACGTTTCGGTGGTGACGCGCTAAACACGGCAATTTATCTTGCGCGAGCGGGTATTTCCAACCGCTTCATTACCGCGCTTGGCGTCGACGAGTTCAGTGCGCAACTAGTCAGCGCCTGGCAGCGCGAAGGGGTCGATACCACCTGGGTGTTGCGTCATCCTCGGCGGATGCCAGGGCTATATGCGATTTCACTATTAGCGAATGGTGAGCGAAGTTTTGATTATTGGCGGGATACTAGCGCGGCCAGGGCATTATTCGAGATCGATGGCATTGATACCATTCTGGCTGAGGCCGCGCATGCCGACTGGTTATATGTTACCGGTGTGACCCTCTCGTTGTTTGGTACTGAAGATTGCGCGCGAATTTACGATCTGGCGCGACAGGTTCGGTTGGGAGGAGGCCAGGTGGTGTTTGATCCGAATTTTAGGCCGAAACGCTGGCCAGATGCGCAAACTGCGCGTAGCGCTTTTGATGAATTTGCCGCGAACGCGACGCTTGCGTTAACGGGTTTGGAAGATGAGCGCGCATTGCGTGGGTTCACTTCAGTCGAGCAGTGTGTTGCACACTACGCGGGACTCGGTGCTGCGGAAATCGTGGTCAAGAATGGTGCAAATGGCAATCTAATTTATTCTTATGGCGCCACAATCCCGATCGCGCCGCCTCCCGCCGTGACCGCCATCGATACCACGGGTGCCGGAGATGCCTTTAACGCCGCGTATATGGCTGCCCGAATGGGTGGACACCCGCCTATCGAGGCCGCGGACTTTGCGCACCGGATTGCGGCCGTCGTAGTGTTGCATCCGGGAGCAATTGTGCCGCGTGAGCTTACCGCCCAACTGTTTAAAGGAACCGAGCGGGTTTAGCGGCGACCCTGCATAGGTACGCGTTTTGCCAATTGCTTTGTAACGTCGCGGCGATGTTGGGCTACCAGCACTTCGGATGCGTCGCGCGCCTTCTTGCCCGCGTGTCCACAGATGGCTTCAGCGAGACGCTGATGTAGCACAATTCCGTCGCGGTAGGCATGCGGTCGAACGATGCTGACGCTGAAGCTCTTTCTTAGTAGCGGTAACAACATGTGACGCAAGCTTATGAAGAAGGCGTTGTGTGTTGCCTCGAGGATCAGGCGGTGAAAGGTAACATCGGCGTTGATGGCGGACTCCGTACCCTCGGCGGCACCTTCCATTTCCTCTAGGCTAGCCAATAAGAAAGCACCTTCCGTTCGAGTGATCTTACTTGCGGCAAGCTCGGCCGCAGCCGGCTCAATCGCCATGCGAAATTCACCTAATTGGCTCAGGAATCGCACATCTTCGCCGGCCCACTGGATAACATCCGGATCGATCAGGACCCAATGCTTCTCGGCAAGCACCGTAGTGCCCCGTCCGCGCGAAACTTCTAATAAACCCTTGCTGGTCAGGCTCTTGACGGCCTCGCGAATGGTTCCTTTGCCGACTCCGAGAAGTTCAGCCAGCTTGGCTTCGGGCGGCAGGATTGACCCCTCCGGGTAGGTGCCGCGCAGAATATCGCTGCCAATGCTATGCATGATAGTGGTGACTAAGGTGCCCGGGCGGCGTTGCACGTTTTTTTTGGTTGAACGATCGAGCATAGAAGACTCCGTATACAGTACTTTCGGCGCGTCCTGGGTCCTTGATGGGCAATTAGGCGTAATGCTACCAGGTAGAAATGGCCTTCAGTTGCCCTCTGTTAAAGTCTGGGCAAGGGCTTGACATGATGAATAGCCAGTAACAAACTATGTTTGTGTCAAAAACATCCTATCTTAACGCGCTGGCATAGGGTTCTACGAGTTGGCGATGCCAAGTCCCGTTGAGCCAAGTCAAGGCAACGATAGCTATTAAAAAGGCGGGAGAAAGCTGAAATGGATTCGAACACACACGCTCAGTTGAAATGGGGCACATGGTTAATGGCGGGATCATTTGCGGGTACGTTGTTTTGCATGAGCGCAGGAATGGTAATCGCGGCCGAAGCGGTGCCTACAAATGCAGCTTTAAAAAATAACGAACTCGGCGAAATTGTCGTCACGGCAGAAAAGCGCGCCGTAAAGCTGCAGGATCTGCCGTCGTCAATAACCGCGGTCACTGCCGAAAAACTTGACCAACAAAATCTGGTTACTTTTACGGACCTTGATTCTAAGGTACCAGGCTTGGTGTTGACTCGAGCCCAGGGCTTTGAGCGCGCAGTATCGATTCGCGGCCTTGGCAAGGAAGCTCAACAGAATGGCAATGCGTTGCCCTCTGTTGCAGTCCATCAGGACGGCGTCTTCATGCCTTCGGCGGTGGCTCTTAATGCCGATTTCTTAGATGTTGAGCGGGTGGAGGTGCTGCGCGGCCCGCAAGGAACTGTCTATGGACAGAATTCAACCGGCGGTGCGATCAATGTCATCTCTAAACTGCCCCGCACTGATGCGGCGGAAGCCGAAGCTGATATCGCAGTTGGCAACTATAATCTGTCAAATGTGCGCGCAGCCGTCAACGTGCCGTTGAGCAACACAACCGCCATACGCGTCTCCGGAAGTCATCTTGAACATAGTGGGTTTACCAAGAATGTGTTCATCCCTGGTCAAGCACTGGATGATGAGAACAATACGTCGGCTCGAATTCAACTACTTTCAAAACTGTCTGACAACTTCCAAATAGTTCTACGTGCGCAACATTTTGATACAGACGTCGGTGCACGCGCGCTCAAAAACGTACTCGATACAACGCCAGGACGTAATGTCTCACAGCAGTTTCCAGGTCATTTTAAGTACAATGCCGATCTCTACAGCGCGACTTTCGACTACAACCTGAGTTTTGCTACATTGAAGTCCATTACTGGTTGGCAAGACGAGTCGATCCCAGAAAATTCCTACGACAGCGCCGGACTTGCCAACGTCTCGCCGTTTGTACAAGAGCAGAACTACACTCCGCGTAACAACCAGAAGCGCCATGTATTTTCCCAAGAACTTAACCTAGTATCCAACCCAGGCGCTAGCGGCAATGTTGACTGGCTAGTGGGTGCGTTTTTTTATCGTTATCGAATCGGCCAGGACTATGTCGATTTTTACGATGGTAATCGTGACGGCATTGTCAATACAACCGAGAATCCGGCGAATCCGTTCACAAATCCTGATCTAGATTTCCAGACTAATAGCCCGAATGCTTCAGTACGTAAGTCGTGGTCAGTTTATACACAGGAAACGCTACACCTGAATGATGCTTGGGCAGTTACCGGCGGTCTAAGATACTCAAAAGACAAATCCAATGGCGAGTTCAACAACTATTACTTGGCCTTCGGTGCCAAAACGACATTTGTAGTTTTTGATACCAACTATGTGAGCGGCAAGCTCGGTTTGGAGTGGCATTATGCCCCGGGAGATATGGCATACGTGTCGTATACACGGGGCGTAAAGCCGGGTGGAACGAATCTTTCGGTTGGCGCGACTAATACCTATTATCTGGTCCAACCGACTTTCGATAAAGAGACAATTGACGCGATTGAGGTCGGCTCTAAGGCGCGGATTTTTGGAGATCGCGGCATTCTCAATGCCGCTGCGTTTTATTACAACTACAAGGGTTACCAGTTCCTGGATACGGACCCGCTGCCGTTCGCTGGTGGTGTAGATAATATTCCGAAGACACGAATTGCCGGGATTGAAATGGAAATGAGCGTTAATCCAACGGAACGCCTGTCGTTCGAGGGAAATATCACCCTACTGGATACCAAGGTTACATCCGATAAAATAGCTCTTGACAATAAGCTTGCAGTGCAAGGGGATGTAAACCTCGCGAATAGTTTAGGAAAAAATCCGAATGACCTTTTCTTTGCTCCTCCAACGTTTACTCAAGATCCACGAGATCTGGCGGCGCGACAGTCGGCAGAACAGAATTTGAACGGCAACCAGCTCGCGCGCGCACCTAAGTTCATGGCAAGCCTTGCAGTGGGTTACGATGTGGACTTGACCTCAGACAATATCCTGCGTTTGTCACTGTCAGCCTCCCACCGTGGCTCGCAGTATTCCCGTATCTTTAACAATCCGGGCGCAGATCGGGTTCCTGCCTATACAACAACGGACCTTAGCATTGGTATTCGGCCGCGAGTGGGTCAATGGCAAGGGTCGGTGACAGTGTCAAATCTCTTCGATGTACTTGCCATCAATAACAAGTTTACGGATGCGTTCGGTGTCGCCACCACTTCACGTGAATTCGCGCCGCCACGCCAATTTATTGCTCGAGTAGGTTATAAGTTCTAATACCAACGAGATCTGACGTACCGGGTACCTGCCTTATAAAAGTGGGTGCCCTTCTTCTTGCGGATACTCCCATGATTGTTACACGCCTTGAAACCATTCGACTACAGGAATTCGGTAATGTCCTGTGGCTCAAGGTTCACACAGACGAGGGTCTGTATGGCTTGGGCGAAAGCTTTATGTGGCCCTCCACCGTTGAGGCGCATATCCACGAGCGTATAGCTCCTTATCTAATCGGTCGCGACCCGCTAGAAATCGACAATCACTGGCGTAACCTGTACGGCTACTTGGGATTTCGCAGTACGGGCGCCGAAATGCGCGCGGTTTCGGCTCTCGACATCGCGCTATGGGATCTGTGGGGGAAAGCCACCTCGCAGCCGTGTTACCAATTATTGGGTGGTCGCACTCGCGAATCGATTCGTACCTACAATACCTGTGCGGGTTACCGGTATATCCGTAGCGGTGTCGGCCAGACGGTGGGAAATTTCGGTTTGCCTGTGGGCAAGGCGCAAGGACCCTACGAGGACCTAGAAGGATTTTTGCATCGGGCCGATGAAGTAGCCTTAAGCCTTCTGGATGAAGGCATTACGGCTATGAAAATTTGGCCGTTTGACTTTGCAGCCGCAGAGACCAGTGGCATGTACGTAACCGCGGCGCAGCTCAAAGCAGCGCTTGAACCTTTCGAGAAGATTCGGCGTGCGGTGGGCGATCGTATGGACATCATGGTGGAATTCCATTCCTTGTGGAACTTGCCCGCTGCAGTCAAGATCGCCGCTGCCTTGGAGCCTTACAGCCCCTACTGGATGGAAGATCCTATTAAAGTCGATTCTGTTGCGAACCTAGCTGAATATCGCGCGCGCACCCGATGTGCCGTTACGGCCAGTGAAACCATGGCCACGCGCTGGGGATTCCGCGATCTACTGGAGGCGCGAGCTTGCGACTTTGTCATGCCGGATGTTGGCTGGTGTGGTGGCCTAGGTGAGGCAAAGAAAATAGCAACGATGGCCGAAGCTTACAGCGTTCCCATTGCCCCCCATGATTGTACGGGACCAGTGGTGCTAGCCGCATCGACCCACTTGGCGATGAACGCGCCGAATGCAGTCTTTCAAGAATCGGTGCGTGCTTTTTATACCGGTTGGTATCAGGAAATCGTGACCGGACTTCCGCAGGTTAAGGCTGGCCAAATCTCTGTCGGCAGTGCGCCGGGTCACGGCGTTGATCTCGCGGCGGGCACATTAAAAAGACCTGACGTGAGCATTCGTATTTCAAAGTGATGCGCTAACGCCGTGGAAAATCGTCTCATGATCGACAGTCTGCCCCCATTAATTGACTTCCATTTCCGTCCTAAGAAATCCCAGACTTGCATCGGCCTCATCGACGACGTGCATAAATCTTTGGTTGCAGATGATGGATCGCTTTGCTACGGCTATAAGCTTGAGGATGGGGGGCTAGGCTCGCTGAATATTCCGGCGACTGGGAATGTGGCAACCCGTGCGCGGCTGGTTACCGACATGTGCGGATTCGCCCACAAAATCCGGCCACGATTTTCGCATCACGATGAGATTGTCTCACTGCAACAGAGTTACGGCGATCCGCGGATTCCGTTTGTCACGACTACCGAGGTTTTCAGCCATACCCATTTGCAATGGGATACCTTTGCATTCGCCGATGTCAGCGGTTTGCGTTGCGATGTTATTCGTTGGACACTGCGTGCAGCCGATACATTTGGACACGCGCCGTCTCGGGTGGAGTTGTTGCTGACGGGTGCCAAAGAAGGCATGCCGCCGGTACTGGAAACAGCCGGAACCACGCGCTATTGGACGCGTGAGGGCCTCAACCTCGATGGCATTACTCACTACGCCGAACTGAAATCTGGCGAGCAGCGTGAAGGCGCTTTTTTTGTCCTGTTAGCCGGGGAGCTACCCGCGGAACGTGCCACGCTCGCGTTTGCCGATCAAGCCGCCAAGCTAATGACAGATTACTGGCTACGGGCAGCTCTGTTCAAATACCGCTTTGAAATCCCCGAACCGCAGATCATGGGGATGCTACAAGCCTGCGCACGCAACATCCTACAGGCCCGCGAAATCAAGGACGGTCTGCCAGAATTTCAGGTCGGGCCCACCATTTATCGCGGGCTTTGGGTCATCGACGGCCATTTCATGCTGGACGCGGCGCAAATAATGGGTCTGCGCGACGATGCGGCGGCGGGTTTGGAGGCTTTACTACGTCGTCAACGGCCCGACGGATCGTTCGAGCTATTACAGGATCACCTGAAGGAGACCGGCATTGCGCTCGCCACGATCGTGCGACAATGTGAGCTGACGCAAGACGATGCGCGAATTCGTTCATATTGGCCGCGAATGCTCGCGGCGCTTACGCATATTAAACGCCTGCATGCGGCGGCGAGGGCGTTAGGCCCTGAATACCCAGCCTGGGAGTTGTTTCCTCCGGCTTTTATTGACGGCGGCTTGTCGGGCCCTTATCCTGAATATTCCACACCTATGTGGATGTTAATTGGGCTGAAGTTTGCCGCGCGCGTTGGCGGACGTCTCGGACTGCCGGAAGCGAAAGCCTTCGCAGATTTGTACTTAGAGATCAATTCGGCTATGCGTCACCTCATGCAACGTGACCGACGCCGTGAGTGTGGAATTCCCTTTATTCCAATCAGCATGCAGGCCTCAAATTACAATAGACCGCAGTCGGCGACGTGGGTACTCGCGCACGCCATTTGGCCAGGTGAATTATTTCAAGCGGATGAATCCGTGGTCACCGATTTTCTGACCTTGTTGGATTCGGTGGATGATGCGCAGGGAATACCGCAGGACACAGGTTGGATTCATGACCAAGCGGTATGGGCTTATTCGTCAATGTTTTATGCGCAAGTGTGGCTGTACGCAGGGCGACCCGATAAGGCTGTCGACTACCTATATGCGTTCGCCAATCATGCGGCACCGAGTCGAGTCTGGCGAGAAGAGCAAAGTTTAGAAAGTACCCGCAGCGCGGAATATTGCGGCGACATGCCGCACAATTGGGGCGCAGTCGAGTTCATCCGGCTGGTTAGGTCACTGGTAGTATTCGAGTGTGAACAGAGCTTGCACTTTTTACGTGGTGTGCCGGCTTCGTGGCTGCCCACGGCGGGTCGAGACCTGTGCTTACAGAACACGCCGACGGCTTTTGGTGATGTCAGTATTCGCTTACGATACGTGATCGAGAAACAGTTTAAGCTGATTTTGGACTTGAACGCCGAGTACCTGCCGAGCATGTTAATTCTTTATTGGCCGGGCAGTGTGATCGCGGCCAATGGGACGGTAAGTTCGCTGCGGAAGGATCAATGGCGACTACAGTTGGAGAACGGGAAGATCGAATTGGCCCTAGACCTTGCGCTCGCGCAGACGTCAGATGCTCGGGCGTAATGGCGCTCCCTGACATTCAAGTTGCCGCCCACTTAGCTGACGATGTCGGTGAGGGTCCGATCTGGGATCCTAGAACCTCGGCTCTCCATTGGGTCGATATTACGGGCAGGCTAGTGCATAGCGTTTCGATTGCGGATGGCCGAACAAAGTCCTACCCGTTGTCGGAAATGCCCGGTAGTCTTCATCTCACGGCTGAGCCTCGGCGAGTGCGTGTGACAACATGCACGGGTATTCAAAGCCTGGACCTGCATACCGGAAGGTGCGAAGCCATCGGACCGGTCCTGCAATTGTCGCCTGGGCTGCGATTCAATGAAGGTAAGACGGACCCCTACGGTCGAATCGTGGCCGGCACCATGAATCTGGATCAGGAAGCGGCTGCTGGCGCATTCATGATATTTGACGCGCAGGGTAATCCGAATCCGCTGTTCGCGCCGATGACCGTACCTAACGGACTGGACTGGTCCGATGATCGTCGGAGTTTATTCCATATCGATTCGGTCGAACGAAGTGTTCGAGCTTTCAAATACCCGAGTAATGGCGCACCTTTGGCTAACCCTGAAGTAGTGCTGGACCTTAAGAATGAGCGCGGCGTCCCCGATGGCATGTGCATGGATGCCGAGGGTATGCTATGGATTGCCTTTTTCGGCGGCCATCAAGTCGCGCGATTCGATCTGGTGACGCGTGCGTGTCTGTTGCGACTAGAATTTCCGGTTTCGCAGATTACCTCATGTTGTTTCGGCGGATCTGAATTGCGGCATCTGTACGTCACTTCGGCGCGCTTCCGGCTCAAGCCTGAAAAATTGGCTGAAGAACCACTTGCCGGTGCGCTGTTTCGGGTTAATGTGGGGGTCCGCGGGCGGCCTGCTTTCATTGTGGCAAATTAATGAAGAAACCCACTTTTAGTAAGGCATGTCTCGATGGCTGCGTCGTGTTGATCACCGGTGGCGCCGGCGCAATTGGTCGAGTGGTTGTCGAATCTTTCCTAAACCATGGAGCGCAAGTAGCCGTAGTTGATATTGGGGCACACGCGGAGGTTGACGTGTCGCCGGGTATTCCGGCTCGATCACGTTATTTCCAATGTGACGTTACCTCGGAGACCGATGTGAGCAAGACCTTCGATGCCGTCACAAATACGTTCGGAATGCCGAATGTAGTTTGTTGCCACGCCGGAATTGCCGAGGCATTTCCCTATGCCGAATATCCTTTGGCACAATTTCGCCGGGTTATTGACGTTAATCTAGTGGGCTCTTTTCTGGTGAGTCGTGAAGCGGTACGTCGAATGGACGGTAAAGTCAGCGCTGAGGCACCGGGTCGAATAATTTTCACATCTTCCTGGGTGCAAGATGTGCCTTGGCCAGAAATATCAGCCTACAGCGCGAGCAAGAGTGCGACTAAGCAATTGATGAGAACGTTGGCCCGCGAGGTCGCTGACAAGCATATCCGTGTCAACGCGATTGCACCGGGGATTGTTGCGGTCGGCATGGCAAAGAAACAATGGAATACCGAGCCGCAATATCGCCAGCGCGCCAGCCGGGCAATTCCCTTAGGTTTTCTGCAGCCGCCAGAGAGTTTGGGAGATGCGTTTGTGTTCCTTGCCTCCGACGCCGCTAATTATCTGACCGGCAGCACTCTTTTAATTGACGGCGGATGTAGTTTATATCCCATGGATACAAGTGCCAGCGACGACACAAGCGAGTAGAGTGCAATTTGTGAAAATGCAATTGTCAATGCAACTATCAATGCGGCTCACAACGGCGTTTATCGCTATAATTCCGGCTTGTCTTGGCGGCTTTGCAGTATTGAATGATGTCTCGGATTATGGGGGCACTTTGAGTAAAGTTTTGCTTCCCATCGCCTGCATGCAAAACACTTTCCACAATCCGGCGCAAACTTGGCGTGCGCTGTGTTCGCTGAGGTCACTTGACGCGATTTTCCGGGTAGTGATTGCCGTGGAACTGGCTGTTGGGTTGCTGGGTATCGTTGGCGTCTATCGGATATTGAGGGCGATTCGTGGGTCGTCGGAGGATTTTTCCACTTCGTGTACTACCACCACGCTGGCCTGTCGTATCGGAATCATCGTTTGGGGGTTGGGATTCTTCGTCATCCTTGGCGATTGGTTCCTCGCGTGGCAGGGGCCGATGAAAGGCTTTCAGACCGATGGTCTTGGGTATAGCTTGATGATGCTAATTTGTTTGGTATGCGTGAATTCCACCGAACGGGGCAAGCCGGTTTAAGAACAATACACTAGCTGTTGGCGCTGCTGGTACTGATTTGCACAGCATGCAATAAAGCTCCAGATATCCAAAACATACGCCCAAAAAAATTCACGGTCTCGACACTCAAGGATGGGCGCATGGGCACATGGGTGCCATAAGCGCCAAAGGCGTCATCGTCGTACCCTTTGTTTATACCTATGTTCGACAGGTAGAAGGCAGAAACTATTTTATCGTAAGCTCAGCATCACAAGAATTTGACGATGCAGAACATCATTATGGTGTGATCGACAATAACAACCGATCGCTAATTCCGCTGAAATACTCAGCCATTGACTACGACCGCCGCTATAAGCGATTCAAAGTGAGCCTACAGGAAAACGCCTAACCCAATAGCGGTGACGCGTAGCACGATGAAACTAATTCCCTGAGCCGTTTCGCGTCACTACTTCGCCTGGAGATTCAATAGTTGACCAATTCACTTTGGTGCTAAAGAGTCAATAAAGGTCTGAATA
>JAYVYN010000104.1:0-16186 GCA_043784265.1 Gammaproteobacteria bacterium
GTTCGGGTAAGTCGGCATTGATCTGCGGATCGGTTGCCTACGATACGATTTTGCTATTTCCGGATCGTTTTAAGGCACACATCCTCCCCGATAAGATACATATGTTGAATGTGGCATTTTTGGTGCCGGAAATGCGTCGCGAATTTGGTGGGTGCGCGGCCAACATTGCCTACAATCTACAGCTTCTGGGTGACTCGGCTATTCCAATGGCGGCAGCGGGGGAGGATTTTGCGCCCTATCGCCAGCGTCTAGTATCATTAGGGATTAGCGTAAAGCACATTGTTGAGATTCCCAAAAGCTTTACCGCACAGGCGTTTATTACCACAGACCTAGATGACAATCAGATCACAGCGTTTCATCCGGGGGCAATGCAATTTGCGCACCAGAATCGGGTTTTGGATGTGGCAGATTCGGTAGACCTGGGGATCGTTGCGCCCGATGGCCGGCAGGCTATGATGGAACATGCGGCACAATTTGCCGCGGCAAATATCCCCTTTATATTTGACCCCGGTCAGGGACTGCCGATGTTTAGTGGCGATGAACTAAAGACTTTCATTGGGCAAGCCCGCTGGGTGGCGGTCAATGACTATGAATGGGAACTTATGCAACAAAAGACCGGCTTTAAGGTCTTTGATGTGACGGAGCGGGTCGAGGCCTTGATTGTGACTCGCGGTGCGGAAGGCTCGGTCATTTATACTAAGGGTCAAGAGCTTGTAATTCCCTGCGCCAAACCGCTGGCGGTGGTTGACCCGACCGGTTGTGGAGATGCCTATCGGGCGGGCCTCATCCATGGGCTATTGTGGCGGCTGGATTGGGCCACAATCGGGAGGGTAGCTTCGCTGCTCGGTGCGATTAAGATTGAGTCACGTGGTCCGCAGAATCATTGCTTTACAATAGAGGCCTTCAAACAGCGGTTTGCCGACAATTGGGGCGCCAAATTTTCAATTGGGGAATGAGATTATGAGTAGTAGCTTTTCCTTTACCTCCGAGTCAGTGTCTGAAGGGCATCCGGATAAGGTCGCGGATCAAATATCCGATGCAATATTGGATGCTATTTTGGCGGCAGACCCGCGCGGCCGCGTGGCGTGCGAGACCTTAGTTAAAACCGGGGTGGTGATTGTGGCCGGTGAGGTGACAACGAGTGCTTGGGTGGATGTGGAAGCCATCGTGCGTAAGACGGTGCTTGAGATCGGTTATGACCACTCGGATATGGGATTCGATGGTGCTAGCTGCGGTGTGCTCAATGTTATCGGTAAGCAATCCCCCGACATCGCTCAGGGCGTCGATCGGAAGGATGAACGTAAACAAGGCGCGGGTGATCAAGGGTTGATGTTCGGCTACGCGAGCAATGAAACCGACGTGTTGATGCCGGCGCCGATTACGCTTGCGCATCGGCTGGTCAAGAAACAAGCCCAGGTGCGTAAGGCCGGCAAGCTGGCTTGGCTACGTCCGGATGCGAAGAGTCAAGTGACCTTACGCTATGTCGATCACAAGCCGGTGGGTGTCGAAGCGGTGGTGTTATCCACACAGCATAGCGATGATATTAGTACTAAGCGTTTGCGCGAAGCGGTGATGGAAGAAATTATCAAGCCGGTGTTACCCGCTAAGTGGCTCGATAAGCATACTAAGTATCACATCAATCCTACCGGTCGGTTTGTGATTGGGGGGCCGGTGGGGGATTGTGGTTTAACGGGTCGTAAAATCATTGTCGACACCTATGGCGGTTTTGCCCGTCACGGCGGCGGAGCGTTCTCGGGTAAGGATCCTTCCAAAGTGGATCGATCGGCTGCCTACGCGGCGCGCTATGTGGCTAAGAATATTGTCGCCGCAGGGCTTGCAGCACGCTGCGAAGTTCAGGTTTCCTACGCGATTGGCGTGGCCGAACCGACTTCTGTCACGGTGGAGACATTTGGGACTGGTAAACTATCGGATGAACGCCTGCGAAAGATTGTGCAGGCGCATTT
Source organism: Gammaproteobacteria bacterium (assembly GCA_043784265.1). Taxonomy (GTDB): domain Bacteria; phylum Pseudomonadota; class Gammaproteobacteria; order Steroidobacterales; family Steroidobacteraceae; genus Bog-1198. The sequence goes on from JAYVYN010000104.1 coordinate 1,965, forward strand.
TGATCTTACGCCTTATGGTTTGCGGGAAATGCTGGATTTGGCACGACCGATTTATCAGAAGACCGCGTCCTATGGACATTTTGGCCGCAAGGACGGTGAATTTAGTTGGGAGCGCACCGACAAGGCGCATGTGCTCGCCGCTGAACTGACTTCGGCGCGTGGCTAGGGCGCTGTCAGCGCGCAATTAGGGTAATTTTTTTTTAAGGAAATTTAAACGTATGAACGCTGCGATGAAAACACTGCCTGACTTTTTGGTTAAAGACTTATCCCTGGCTGCCTGGGGAGTTAAGGAAATCAAGATTGCCGAGACCGAAATGCCGGGACTTATGGCTATTCGCCAAGAATTTGCGGCGACTCAACCGTTGCGGGGCGCGCGTATTACCGGCTCCTTGCACATGACCATTCAAACTGCGGTGCTTATTGAGACTTTGAACGCCTTGGGCGCAGAAGTGCGTTGGGCATCCTGCAATATCTATTCGACGCAAGACCACGCGGCTGCTGCAATTGCCGCCGGCGGCACTGCGGTATTCGCAGTTAAGGGCGAGACGCTAACCGAGTATTGGGACTACACCCACCGTATTTTCGAATGGCCGGATGGCCGTTTTTCGAACATGATTTTAGACGATGGCGGCGATGCGACCCTGTTACTGCATTTAGGCGCTCGAGCAGAGAAGGACCTATCCTTGCTGGCTAAGCCCGGCAGTGAGGAAGAAGAGTGTTTGTTCGCATCCATTAAGGCCAAATTGAAAGTTGACCCTAAATGGTATTCAACGCGCTTAGCAAAAATCAAAGGCGTGACCGAGGAGACCACTACCGGCGTGAAGCGCTTGTACGATATGGCCAAGGATGGAAGCTTGGCGTTCCCCGCGTTCAATGTGAATGATTCCGTCACGAAATCGAAATTCGACAATCTGTATGGCTGTCGCGAGTCTTTGGTTGACGCCATCAAACGTGCCACTGACGTCATGATTGCAGGCAAAGTGGCGGTAGTGGCGGGTTACGGAGATGTCGGGAAAGGCTCGGCGCAGGCTTTGCGAGCACTCTCGGCACAGGTATGGATTACGGAGATTGATCCGATTTGCGCGCTGCAAGCGGCCATGGAAGGCTACCGAATAGTGACTATGGATTATGCGGCGGATAAGGCGGATATTTTTGTGACCGCCACTGGCAATTATCATGTTATTACGCACGAGCATATGAAGCGCATGAAGGACCAGGCCATCGTCTGCAATATTGGGCACTTTGATAACGAAATCGAAGTGGCGGCGCTCAAACAATATACTTGGGATAACATCAAACCGCAGGTTGATCATGTGATTTTCGCGGATGGGAAGCGCATTATTTTGTTGGCCGAAGGTCGCTTAGTGAATTTAGGCTGTGGCACTGGGCATCCCTCTTATGTGATGAGTTCCTCATTTGCCAATCAGGTGCTCGCGCAAATCGAGCTGTACAGCGATACGGCCAAGTATCCGATCGGTGTGTATGTGCTGCCCAAGCATCTGGACGAAAAAGTCGCGCGCTTGCAGCTCTCCAAGCTCGGTGCTGAATTGACCGAATTGACCGATACCCAGGCTCGCTATATTGGGGTTGCCAAGCAAGGTCCCTACAAAGTCGACCAATACCGGTATTAGTCATGGCACGCGCAATCGTGCTCGACGGTAAAGCGGTAGGTTCCAAAGTACGCGAGGAGGTTAAGGCGCGCGTGGGGGCTTATCTTAAGGCTCATGGGCGGCCACCCGGGTTAGCAGTGGTCAAGGTGGGGGAAAACCCCGCCTCGGCAGTTTACGTGCGTAATAAGCGTAAAGGTTGCGAGGAGGCGGGCATTGCCTCCTTTGCCTACGATCTCCCCGCTACGACGACTCGTGAGGAGCTGGTGGCGTTAATCTTGAAACTCAATCGCGACCCCCAGGTGGATGGCATCTTGGTGCAGTTACCGTTGCCGCCGGGGCTTGAGGCGAACGAGATCATGGACTTAATTGATCCTCGCAAAGATGTGGATGGTTTTCATCCACACAATACCGGTCTGCTAGCCCAGAAACGGCCGCGTTTGCGCCCCTGTACCCCCTTTGGGGTCATTCGCCTCGCGCAGGAATATCGCATCGCTTTACGGGGATTACGCGCAACCGTGGTGGGGGCGTCGAATATCGTCGGCCGGCCGATGGCCTTGGAGCTGTTATTGGCGGGGGCTACGGTCACTGTGTGTCATACCGGCACTAAAGACCTGCGTGCCGAAGTCGAACGTGCTGAGCTGGTGGTAGTGGCCGTGGGTAAACCGGGCATGGTGCGCGGTGAGTGGATTCGTGAAGGCGCGGTGGTATTTGATGTAGGTATTAATCGCAACGCGGCGGGAGCCCTGGTTGGTGATATCGATACTGAGGCAGCCGCCTTGCGGGCAGGTTGGATTACGCCGGTTCCCGGCGGGGTGGGTCCGATGACTATTGCGATGCTGTTATCGAATACGATAGATGCGGCTGGCTGGATGGCGGGCTAGTGGTAGCCGCGAGTAAGAGTGCGTCGAAGGTATCCAGTTCTAAAGTCTATAAGGATGCGACTCACGCGCTGCAGGGCATTTTACGGGACGGCATGTCGTTGATGTGTGGGGGGTTTGGTACCTGTGGGGTGCCGGAGCGGCTGATCGAAGCGCTGCGCGATTCTGGTGTGCGAAATTTGACGATAATTTCCAATAACGCTGGTATTGATGGCTTTGGCTTAGGGTTATTACTGAAGACTCGTCAAATCAGCAAAATGGTGTCCTCTTACGTGGGCGAGAATAAAGAATTTGAACGCCAGTATTTGGCGGGTGAGTTGCAACTGGAGTTTAATCCACAGGGCACCTTGGCTGAACGCGTTCGTGCGGGTGGAGCAGGAATCTTGGGTTTTTTTACCAAGACCGGTGCCGGTACTTTGGTGGCTGAGGGCAAGGAGACGCGGGTGGCTGGGGGAGAGACCTATGTGTTCGAACACGGATTGACCGCTGATGTCTCGTTGGTTAAAGCTTGGAAGGGGGATACTGAAGGAAACCTAATTTATCGCAAGACCGCGCGCAATTTTAATCCACCGATGGCGACGGCAGCGCGGATCACAGTGGCGGAGGTCGAAGAATTAGTGGAACCAGGGGCGCTTGATCCTGATCAGATTCACACGCCGGGGATTTATGTGAAACGCATTATTTGTGGTAGCCATTATTTGAAACCGATTGAGAAACTCACGGTTCGCGCGCGCGCGTTGTCTGCAAGGAGGGCGGATGTCGTGGTCGCGTAATGAGATGGCGGCACGGGCCGCTCAAGAATTGTCCGATGGGTTCTACGTGAACCTGGGGATCGGTATTCCGACTTTGGTGGCTAACTTTATCGCGACTGGCATGAAAGTGGTGCTGCAGTCCGAGAATGGCATGCTCGGGATGGGGCCGTATCCTTACGTGGGTGATGAGGATCCTGATTTGATCAATGCGGGTAAGGAGACCGTGTCGGAGTTGCCTACCACTTCGTATTTTTCATCGGCGGATAGCTTCGCGATGATTCGCGGCGGTCACATCGATCTGTCGGTGTTGGGTGCCATGGAGGTGTCGGAAAATGGTGACCTGGCGAATTGGATGGTGCCGGGTAAGGTAGTTAAGGGTATGGGCGGTGCGATGGATTTGGTGGCGGGGGTCAAGCGTGTGGTGGTGGTGATGGAGCATAGCTCTAAGGATGGAGCGCCAAAATTTAAGCCGCGCTGCGAGTTGCCCTTGACAGGTGTCAATGTGGTTGACCTGTTGATCACCGATATTGCGGTGTTTTCGCGCGCAACGCGACAAGATTTTTTTAAACTAATCGAAGTGGCGCCCGGCGTTGCCGTCGACGAAATCAGGCTCAAGACCCCGGCCAAGTTTTTGGTCTAGCGGCTGCGTAGATACGTGGCTGCAGAAGCGAATTTGTTATGGGGGCTGCTCTTTAGCTCTATTGGCGTGGGATATTTTATTTACGGCCGCAAAAAAGGCGTGCTGGTGCCCTTGGTGTGTGGTTTGGCGCTGATGGTTTACCCGTATTTTATGCCGAATAATATTGTTCTGGTCAGCGTCGGCGCCATTATTACCGCGTTGCCGTACTTCCTGCGGCGTTAGAGCGTTAGTCTTTTACGGGGCGGCGGTGGCGCCTGGCGCTGCGATAGCGGCCCGCGCAGCGGTACGACGGCGTTGTTCACTGCGAACATCATCGGCCGTAAGAGCGGTGTTGGTAGCAATGATTTCCACTAGTCGATGCGCGGGATCGCGCGGCAATACGACTTCGTGAATGCGCTCCCAAATGCGGATGCGTTCTTCGGCGGTTTTCAGGCGAGACGTTTGTTCGGCAAGATCAAGTTTGCGGCGTTCGGCCGCTTCGGCTTGCTGGTGTACAAGGCGGGCGCGAAAATCCATCATCGGATCGTCGCTGGAAGGAGTCGAGCGCCCGGAGGGTTGGCTGGGCTTATATGGCATCATGGGGTTTGATTCTCTGTGGTTTAGCCTGCCAAGGTACCATTGTATTGGGGTGGGGTGAGGGCTATTTGCGGTTCGGTTTGAGCTTTGCTTGGAAGTAGGTTAACAAGGGTTTTTCAAGGCCGAGGTAAACAGCCGCTGCACCGGTGATTACTAAGCCTATGGAAAAGATCGTAAACGCAGCGGCATGCAGAACGTCAATTCGGTCGAAACCTAGATGTACCCAGAGGAATCTTGCGCCTCCTAGAAAGAAGATGTGGCTCAGGTAGATTGAGTAGGACGCATCGCCAAGGAAGGCTAAAGGCGCAATGACTCGAATTTTCCGGCTTTGCTCTAGCGCAACCGCGCCTAGAACGATCATCGTCGCTGGGAGCATATTGTTAAGCAGTGTGCTGAGGGGGGTATCGAGGTTTGAACCCGGCAACGGAAATCGTACCAAAATAGCGGTAAATCCTAAGCTGACTAACGTCCAGGATAGCCACCACGGAAAGCGCATTGGTTGGCGCAAATAGAAATGTGCGATGAGCATGCCCGCCCAGAACTCTAAGATTCGAATATCGCAGAAAAATAGCAAATTTCTAATAGAGTGGGCGTCACGAAAATAAATTCCGGCGAATACGAGTGCGAAAAAAACCAACCCGTTGACTAAGATACGTTTCTGTTGCGGAGCGAAAAGGACCAGCGCAAAAATGACGTAAAAAAACATCTCAAAATTTAGGGACCAACCCGGAACTAACAGCGGCACTAAATCCAATGCATGACCTGGGTTTTGATAGGGAATGAATAGCAGACTCTCGAGGTAGAACCGCAGAGTGACAACGGTGGTACGAAATAGCGCGGGGTGCCATAGCGCTATCGCGACCAGGATGGTCGTGAGTAGCCAGTACAGGGGAACCACTCGGATGAGCCTTCGAATGATAAATTTTCCGGGTGAAGTATTGCGGCTCGAGATCAGCATGATAAAGCCGCTGATCACAAAAAAAATATCGACTCCCGACGCTAGACCGCGTGTACCTAAGAAATATTTTTGCAGGTAAGGCGCATACAGTGGGATTTGGTCAAGCGAATGGAAGTAAGCGACCATTAAGGCGGCAATCGCTCGTAAATATTGAACTGCCCATAACGGTGATTTACTGATTTCTGGTGTCAGTGGATGGGCGGGCGGCATAGATCCTTAAGGTTTTTGGTGGGCGGTACAGGGATTGAACCTGTGACCCCTGCCGTGTGAAAGCAGTGCTCTACCGCTGAGCTAACCGCCCACTCTTAGTCATTATACCTGCCTGCGCGCATTTTGTGAGGACAGCATTTTGGGCTCTGTTAAACTTAAAATTATGACCATTCGTACACGATTTGCTCCTAGTCCCACGGGTTTTTTGCATATTGGAGGGTTACGCACGGCGCTTTTTTCATGGGCCTACGCCAGGCGGCACGGAGGCGTATTCGTCTTGCGTATCGAAGATACGGACTTGGAGCGTTCGAGTTCGGAGGCGATCCAGCAAATTGTTGATGGGATGAGTTGGGCTGGCCTTAATCACGATGAGGGTCCGTACTTTCAAACTAAGCGGTTTGATCGTTATAAAGAGGTCATCGAGACTATGCTGGCAGCGGGTCATGCTTATCCGTGTTATTGCACTAAGGCAGAGCTTGAGCAGATGCGGGCCCAGCAAACGGCGCGGGGGCAGAAGCCGCGTTACGATGGCCGATGCCGCGATCTTCACGAGGTGCGATTGGGCGTTACATCAGTAGTGCGTTTCAAAAATCCGCTGGACGGTGCCGTTGTGGTCGACGACGTAGTGCATGGCCCAGTGGTATTCCAAAATGTTGAACTCGACGATTTGATTATCGCGCGTTCCGATGGCGCCCCTACTTACAATTTCTGTGTTGTGGTGGACGACATGGATATGAGGATCACGCATGTAATCCGTGGCGATGATCATTTAAATAATACGCCGCGACAAATGAACATGCTTTTGGCGCTGGGCTGTAGACCGCCGGTGTACGCTCACCTACCCATGATTTTAGGGTCAGATGGGGCAAAACTCTCCAAACGCCATGGCGCGGTGAGCGTGCTGCACTATCGAGACGAGGGGTTTCTCCCGGAGGCTGTGCTTAACTATTTGGCTCGCTTGGGTTGGTCGCATGGTAACCAAGAGATTTTCTCTGTGGATGAGATAGTGCGATTGTTTGACATCGCGGACGTGAATAAATCAGCTTCTGCCTTTAACGGCGATAAGCTGGCTTGGCTTAACCAACAGCATATGATGCGTGCGCCGGCCGTTCATTTGGTGGAGCCGCTGCGCTGGCATCTGGCGCGGGTCGGCATTAGCGTAGGCAGCGACTCAATGCTGGAGCAAATAGTACTGGTACAACGTGAACGCGCGAAGACTATTAAAGAAATGGCTGCTAATAGTGTGTTCTTTTTCCGAGCGCCTACCGCCTATGATGAGAAGGCCGTTAATAAGCATGTCACTAGCGATATTTTAGAGGTATTAGCGGATTTAGTGATAGCTTTTGGCCGAATAGTGGATTGGTCGGCGGTATCCATTCACGAGTGCATTACCTCCTGCGCGGCGGCAAGGGATATAACTCTCGGCAAATTGGCTCAGCCGGTGCGCCTCGCTGTTTGCGGGGGAAGCGTGTCTCCACCCATTGATGCGACATTGGCGATATTGGGGCGGGAGGAGTCTTTGCTGCGACTGAGGCGAGCGCAGGAACACTGGCGAACTTAGGGGGTTCAGTATCAGTTTCCTTGACGAATGGCATCCCGACTGCTAACGTGCCGCGCCTCTATGTAGGGGCCATAGCTCAGCTGGGAGAGCGCTTGCATGGCATGCAAGAGGTCGGCGGTTCGATCCCGCCTGGCTCCACCAGATTTTTCAGGCCTGCGTCCCCATCGTCTAGAGGCCTAGGACACATCCCTTTCACGGATGCGACCGGGGTTCGAATCCCCGTGGGGACGCCACTTGATAAAGGAGTTGCTGTGGTTGACCGCTTTAGTTTGATCAGGGCCCAACTAAGGCGAGTATTTTTAGGGCTGCTCGCTATTTTCTCACTACTCGGTGTTTGCCCATTAAGTGCATTCGCTCAGGCGAATTTTACGCCTTACGCCGCTGGGGACATTGAACACAATTCCAATTTGTACTTTATACCCAATGGAACACCTCCACCCTCTGGGGGGAGCACACGCGCAGACACGGTTTTAGAAGGCCGTGCTGGATTGGAAGGTGACTATTTATTGGATCGACAGACGTTTTATGCGCGGGCTGAGGCGCGTCGTTTCCATTACGATCAATTTACAACGAACAACCACAGCGAATCGCTGGTAAATGCGGGGGTAAAGTGGAAGCTCGGTCACTTACTGGATGGCGTTTTTGACTATCAGCGCGAAAGGCGCATGGTTCCATTCCTTGATTTAATTAAGCCCACTACCGTGATATTGGAAACTCAAAACGTCGCCAGCGGCACAGCGAACCTATCAGTCACTCCCGAATGGCGCTTGGCAGTTCGCGCAAAAGACAGTACGTTAGACTCGCCCCGTCCTGGGGCACCGCAATTAAGTCTGCACGAAACGACCGTGGGTGCGGGGCTGCTATATGGTGGCTTAGCGAATTTATCAGCGGGATTTGACACGGTGTATACTAATGGGATATTTCGTAACGATCCGGTGGCTGGTTCGCCGTCGTATCACCAATTGACGGAAGGATTGACCGCTAATTACACCATTGCGGCTCACACTCAGTTTAAAGGACTGATCGGGTATACGCGGCGCTCCGATGCGATTGGTGGCGGGACGTCGGCTATTACGGGGTCTTTGGAATATTTACGTAATCTGACTGGAAAAACGACGCTCAATTTGAAACTTTCCCGAGGTGTCGATAGCTATGTCACAACCAGTGGAAATATCATAGATACATCGGCTGCCGCTGGCGTAAGCTGGCAAGCGACTCCCAAAATCACGGCCAAAGTCGGATATGATTGGACTCAGTCATTATTCTCTTCCTCGGCACAGGCAGCCGGCACTTCTCGTACCGATCATTTTCAACAGGCAAAATTGGACGTTAATTACCAAGCGCTTCGCTGGCTATCGTTTCGCGCTTATGCCCATCGTCAAACCCGAAGCTCTAATCAGGGTGAGGCTCAGTTCAACGCCACGATTTACGGAATCGAGTTCATCGCGAGACGAAATTCCACTCGTTGAGGCAAGTTCGACTTGTCCGGCCGAAATTTATGGCTATTACGTTTCACCTCGACGATTATCAACTTCCTCAGTTTATTGAAAAAGCTAAGAATTTTGGCGATGATCACTACGCGTATGTGGTCACTCCCAATGCTGACCACGTAATTCGATTCTACGACGACCCCTCTTTTCGGGACCTATACGAATCCGCTGACTTTGCGTTGCTTGATAGCCGTTTTCTTGCGTTATTACTAAGAATTAACAAGGGAATTCAAATACCGACTTGTCCCGGAAGCGATATAACGGCAGAGCTGTTTGAGAATGTGATATCGCCAGATGACAAAATCGTGCTGGTGGGTGGTAATACTGCGCAGGCTATGCAGCTTGCCCAAAAACATGGTTTACACAAGTTGCGGCACTACGATCCACCCATGGGTTTTATTCGAGAGCCGGCTGAGGTGGAGGCTTGTCTAAATTTTATAGAGAGAGAAAGTCCGTTCCGATTCTGCTTTTTGGCGGTAGGCTGTCCACAGCAAGAAAAATTGGCGCAGGCCTTGCAGTCGCGCGGTAAAGCCAGGGGAATGGCGTTATGCATCGGCGCGTCTATAAATTTCTTAACGGGTATGGAACGACGCGCGCCGCTTTGGATACAGAGACTGGGAATGGAATGGTTTTTTCGCTTGCTCAACGATCCAAAACGGCTGGCCCAACGCTATTTGGTGCGCGGCCCACGGATATTCCTGTTGTTGTCCCAGCTGAATTTTGTCCTTAGATCCCACCCCTGAGTATTGGCTAATGCAGTCGATTGGTCAGCGAGTGAGACTGAGAGCCCATAGGGCGGCAGCCTATCACTCCCGATTGGAAGTTCGTACCGAAGCACTCGCTAAATGTCGGTAACTCGTCGGTGGGGGACTTTCGTGCCTATGTTTGCAAGTGCTGTAGTCATGCAGGCATTGCTCTCGGGTTCCAGTTTGCTGGTGGGATTGATCCTTATTCGGCGCACTAATGACCTGCAATATGGCTACTACGTGTTGATACTCAATTTAGTGCTTCTGAGTAGTATTTTGCAGGGAGCTTACATTCAACCGCAGTTGGTGGTTCGGCTGAACCGAGCTAGTGCGAGCGAACGCGCTGACCTGGTCGGGGGTCTGTTTCGCGAGCAACGGCTGCTTTTGGTTCGAATAGCAGCGCCGCTTTTTTTATTGTTACCTTTGCTTTGGTTTGCTGGACTCGTGCAAACGTCAACGTTCCTAATGATGCTTGGTGGCGCCATGGCCGCGCTAATGACCTTATACCGGGAATTTTTTCGTATGGTGCTGTTGGGATTTCGTAAGCCCTTAGAAGTGCTTTTCGCCGATGCCGGGTATGTAGCGCTGTTACTAGCCGGTGCAATGCTTGCGACACTCACGACTGCGCCAGCGGTAGCGGCTTCGGTGACCCTGGGAATAGCCGCCTTGGTGGGTGGGCTGTTGTGTGCGAGGGCGCTGTGGCGGTTCGAACCCTGGAATACCCCCGGAACCAAAGGGATATTATGGGCAATAGCTCCACTCGGCAAATGGTCGGTCAGTGGCGCCGCGATTTATTGGGTATTTAGCCAAGGATATAATTACTTGGTTGCGGGAGTGTTAAGTGTTCCGGCGGTGGCTGCCCTCGCGGCAACTCGGCTGACCATCATGCCGGTGAATTTGCTGTCGAGCGGAATCGGTACCATGATGTTGCCGACAGTTGTTCGCTGGCTGAATGTCCATAGCCAACCTAAAGTGTTGCGAAGATTACTTGGGTTTACGCTACTGCTTTCGGTTGCGGCTATTTGTTATTTCTCAGTGCTGTGGTTATTTCGCGGTTGGGTATTTGCCCACGTCTTAAAAAAGCAATTTGTACAGCGCGATACTTTGTTGTTGCTATGGTTTGCAGTGGGCCTATTAATGTTGTGTCGAGACCAATTGCTGTATTTTTTAGCCGCTAGGGAGCGATTCCGCACAATGACAATGCTGACGCTGGCGAGCGCATTGCTGGCGCTCGCTGTAAGTTATTTGGCGCTGCCGCGCGTTGGTGTAATGGGCGCGTTGTTAGGCGTTTTGGCGGGGGAAGTACTAAACGTCGGTGGGCTAATTGCTTTATCAGCTGTTGAATCAAGGCGCAGCGCCTAATGGTAAAGTAGGGTTTTCTTCGGCGAGCTGCACGTATACCCCAGCGCAGTAGTCGTTATTATGTCGAGAGACATTGTGGCCCAAGTCAACGTCTATCCGATGGACGTTCGCCACCTCGAGTATTTACTGCCACATCAGATTCGGGTTTGGGCGGGTATGGTGGACCGAATTGTTGTAACAATTGATACCCATCGTAGTCGCTGCGGGCGATATCGAGGCACCGATTATGATAGCTCGCTGACGGCCTTACGTAGGCAAATTGCCGCTGCTCAGTTCCAGTATCCAAAACTTGAGGCAATTGAAGTTGATTATTCGCAACAGGCAAGAATGGATGTTGCGCGTTATTTTTTTAACGCGGATTCGATACCGGTAAAAGCATGGGACGGTGGCTCGTTCTATGCCAATTTTTTCGGCATATATTCGGCTCAGGCGCTATGTCATGCATTATGACGGTGACATGATGTTTGGTGGTGGTAGTAAAGTTTGGATGAAGGAAGCCATTGCGCTCCTAGAGAGCCGGCCAGATATAATGCTAGTGAGCCCATTTCCGGGGCCGCCGAGGGTGGACGGAAGGATTTTTGGTCATCAAGAAGAGGATGGCTATCAATCAGTCCTTGAGCCGGGCCCCACATTGGCCTATCGCTTTAGTCACGCAAGCACTAGGGTGTTTTTAATCGACCTAGACCGATTCAAAAGTGAGTTAGGTGCATTACCGTTGATTTCCCCGAATTCTTGGCAGAGATTTAAATGTTGGATATTGGGAAACCCACCCGAAACACGTGAAGCGGAAGCTATTTTATCGCATGTTTTATCGACCAGCGGACTTACTCAATATACAAATATACTCTATTTAGTGCTTTGACCCAACCAACGAGTTTTCGAAAATAGCGGCAGCTGAGTTTTTAAGACCTACGTCAAGTGAGGTGCAACTCAGGCCAAGCAGGCGCTCGGCTTTGGAAGAGTCAAGTCGAATGCGCTGTCCGCACAGTCTCAAGAACGAAGATGTGATTGGCGGCACAGAGTGGCCCGCGCCGATGTCAAATCGGTTGCTGACAATTTCTGCCGCTTTGAGCGGTAAAGCGAATAATTTTGCCTCGAGCTTAAGGTGGCGCGCCGTGATACGCCGCACTGGTACTGCCCCTAAAGCGATACCAAACTTTATTAGATATTCGTTCCAAGTGGGCGGCGAGGGCATACTCAAATTAAATTTCTCGCCGCCAAGATTAGGAAATCGAAGGGCGACTAGTATGGTCTTGACCAGGTCGTCAATGTAAATCAGATTACAAAATCCATCTCCCATAACTCCTAAATCTCCGAGGCGGTGCGCCTGGAGTAAGCGAGCGATCTTCTCGCTCCAATGCGCACACCCGGGTCCGTATTCACATCCGGGTCGCAAGGTAACGGTATTCGGATAAAGATTTGCAATTTCCTCCGCTCTAATATGTGCGGCACCATAGGCACCTAAATTAGCCAATAGCGGGGTATTTTCATTTACTTCTTGGTCCACTGCACCGTAGGCTGTCATCGAACTTAGGTGCACGATTCGCTGGATTTTATCGCTGCCATTAGCCGTTTCGTAGAGCCGCTGAGTACCTGAAAGAATCCCCGTTGGACTGCCTGAAGTACAATTTACTATTCCAGTCACGTTTGCTAACATTTTTGCTGACAGGTTAGATGCTTGGGCTGCGGGTATGGCGGTCGCCCAGTCACTGAACTCTAAGGCCTGGACTACCCGTGATCCAACAAAGTTGTCGGAACCAATTACTAGGATGTTTTGCTTCATGTTGTGGTCAACAGCGTGTCTTTGAGTCGCTGCGCGAGCCGCAGTGTCAACGCAATTATTGTCAGGGTGGGATTTGCTTGGCTCGAAGTTGTGAACACGGCCGCGCTCGCAATATGCAGATTATCGATACCGTGCACTTTGCAGTTGGCATCAACAACACTACTGTTTGAGTTAATGCCCATGCGCGCAGTCCCGATATGATGGCCACCGTATGCGCCATAGCGAGTCATTTCATATTCTAAGCTTGCCGGATCGTAGTCTAATTTTCCGATGCCACTTTGCACAATGTCTGCTGTCAATAACTCGAGCGACTTAGCTACGGTGTGTACGTCAGTTTTGGAATAGCGCCAATCGATTTGCAGACGCGGCATCCCTAAGGCATCCACCGATTGATCTAGCGTCACTCGGCTATGCGGGTTCGGTTCCTGTTCCGCATGAAAATCGATACTGTAAAGATTCGCTTTGGATTCAATAATGATAGACGGGAATTTTCGATCAGCAAGCCTACGATCTTTTAACATATGCCATGCAAATTTGGCCGCGTCAAAGGGCCCCATGCTGAGATTACCAATATGTTTAAGCCATGTACTTAAATCGGCTCGCTCATCACCGTGCAGTCTCTTGCCGTATTCATAAGGGATTAGAAATTTTGCGAGATAAAGCGATGACAATATTGAGTTTCTATGAGCAGGATCGGTGATTCGCGGGTGATGCAAACGAGCTACGAAATTTCCCGTTCGATATTCGCGCTGGCTGGTCGCATTTAAGGCAATGCGACGCCTACAGTAGACTCCTTCATCCGATATGTCGTAACCATTCCAAACGGAGTCTAAGGGACCGCGGATTGTGAGTGCTCCGACCGTGCCAGCAATATGGCACATGTAATAGCGGCCCAGAACGTCATGGTGATTGCCGATACCATTGGCATGAACGCTGCGGCTGGCAAGCATTAGTCGTGCAACTTCTAACCCACCGTTTGCTAATACAAATTGACGTGCGCCTACGTTAATTCGCTTACCTTGCATCGTAGTGACTGTTACGGAATTTAATTGCTGACCGTCTTTATCAAGGTCTAAGGAAGTAACGTTGGCATGTAGCAATATACGAACGTTTTGAGCCGCTTCTAATCGGCTCCGGTAGCGCACGCCGAAGTCAGTCGGGCAACTAAAACGCTCTAAAGTATCAGTAGAAAAATTTTGGCTACGAAAGCCGTCAATCATCGGTCGTAGTGGTTTGTTAAATGCCGATGTGCTCGTGTAGTCAAAAGTACCCGCTTCGCAAAGTTGGTTTGCCTTAGGATAGAACGATAATAAGGCTTCTAGTGCGATCGGCCAGCCGCTGTTCTGCACATAGTCGCGCGCTTCGAAATCAATGGCATCGAACGGCATGCACCGTCCACCCCAGATAGTGGTCGTACCGCCAAATCGGCGCTGCCGATAACGATCTGGAAGGCTATGCAGCCGCTCATCCACAACAGTTCCGGAATATAGATCCTGTGTTGCCTTTTCTGGTTTTAGCCCGCCAGATTCCAAGATTAATACGGTGAACCGAGTATTGGCGAATTCCAGCGCAAGGCTAATTCCCGCCGCTCCGGCTCCCACGACGCAAATATCGGCCGTTAAAGAGTGGCCGTCTGGTAACTCGCGCGCATCAAGT
>JAYVYN010000105.1:0-13184 GCA_043784265.1 Gammaproteobacteria bacterium
CCATAATTGAAACTTGTAGTCTAAGTCAACTAATCGCTCTGCTAATTGGTATAAATCCCATTCTTTTTCAGAATTGTGATAAATGCTTAGCCAGGCGGCAGTCACTTGCTTACTAGCCTGGTAGGGCTGGGTAAAGTCCCGATCAATAGAAGTGGCAGGTATATCCAACCCGCGGCGACTTAAGAGCCGAATCACTTCATCGTAGAGGCTCGGGGCCTTTAAAGCACGCTCCAACAACTCGTAGCTCGGAGGATCACTGCGAAACACTTGAATCGCATCAGCGTGCTTATTACCAATCACAAACTCTAATAAACGATATTGACACGATTGAAACCCGGATGACTTACCGAGAGTATTACGAAACGCAGAATAGTCATAAGGGGTGATCGTCGCCAAGACGTCCCAAGACTGTAGCAACTGCTGCTGAATGGTCGAAACGCGCGCCAGCATCTTAAACGTAGGACCCAGATCGTCACGTCTTATACAGTCCACCGTAGCGTTCAATTCATGCAAACATAACTTCATCCATAGCTCAGATACTTGATGGATCATGATGAACAACATCTCGTCGTGCTGATAGGACAAGGGGTGCTGGGCATCAAGTAGTTTATCTAAACGCAGATACTGACTGTAGCTTAAGGATTCGCCTAAATCCCAATGCACAGCCTCGTCGCTTAAGTCAACAAAAGGTTTTACAGGCACAGTAGGCTCGCTCATAGCTAATTCTTAAACACCCACGCAGGCACTCGATGCCAGCCAGCCAGTAAGTCGCGGTCTAGTTGACGATATTTCGGCTCTATCGACTCTACCAAGCGCCAAAATTCTGAAGAATGATTCATGTGCCGGATATGGGCTAATTCATGCACAAAAAGATAATGCACCACTTCCGGAGTCTGAAACATCAGCGACGCGTTTAAGCTCAAGGTACCACGGGCGGAGCAGCTTCCCCAGCGCGTGCGTTGAGTACGGATAGTCACTTTATCTACTCGGAAGCCCAGTCCGCCTGCCAGATCAAATAAGCGACTTGCCAAGCGCACGCTTGCGGCACGCTTAAGCCATCCACATAGTAACGCCCGTGCGGTACCAAAATCGGGAGCCTGTATCTCGAGACGCTGATCCATTTCAGTTAACTTCGGCGGCGCACACGAGTGCCAGTGCACGTTAAACCGTTCGCCCGTTAGGGCAAAATCCACGCTTGTGGGTAACCCTTGATCCTGTACCGCATGAGCTCGAATGCCATAACCCTGCATGACGCTTACTTTGGCATTAATCCATGGCGTAAATCGGCGCACAAAATCGCTAACGGTCTTAGGGCCAATGCCCACTGGAACAACAATTTCGACCCTCCCACCCACATGAACACGGGCAGTCAAGCGCCGTGCTCGCGTGCTTACCCGGACCGCGAACGGGTCATTACTCTGACGAGAGTCAAATAAGGATAGCTGGGTGGCATTGAAGTTCATCGCGCAGAATCATACCAGGCTTTACGCCAACGATTGGTGCACGATTAAGGCTGCAGTAGTATTGTTAACTGGCGCTGAGCAGCCTTAAAATCAGGTGCGGCAATCAACGCTTTCTCAAGCCAATTTCTGGCCCCTAACTTATCGCCCTGGCTCGCCAGCTGTAGGCCAAGCGAAAGGTAAGACTCGGCGTGTCCCCATCCCGGCGCATCATCACTCGTAGCCGGAGATTTCTCGAATAACTCAGCTGAGTTTAGCAATGCTTGCGCTGACAAAGGTTGTTCGGTTGCGGCCATTAAATAAACAGCTCGAGGATTTTGCGGGGCTATTTTGAGTGCATCGCGAAGTAACTCTAATGCGTGCCGCCGCAATCGAGCAGCCTGCACGGGTTTGTACTTGGCGAGATCGGTATCACAAGCGGACTGCAATATCATCAATTCCGCCGACTTAACCGCTGGCCTAACGTCTTGCTTTAAGGCATGAGTCAACATGGGGGTGAGCTGTTCGGTGCAGCTCTCGAGCGCGATCAGCGTTTCATGTGGCTTACCGTCGCCCAGCAATTGAGCGAGGCGATACTCGGTATGCGCTAGATCATAACGTAAATTATTATCATGCAATTCCGGTTTGATCTGCGCGTTAAGGTTACGCGCCAATTCATTTAACCGATGCACATCTTCGGTCTGATAGGCGTAAAGAATTTGGGCTTGATTGTCACCTCCTTGTTGGGCTATTGCGCCTTGCAGCGCTGGTACCGTTAGCGCATAAAAACCCACGAATATTTTTAAGCTTCTGTTTTTCAACATGTAAAACGCCTTACAATACTTGGGTCAAAGATAGCATACGGTTTCATATTTTGAAGGTAGAACTCATCGATATTGGCGCGAACCTTACACACACAAGTTTTGCCCCGGATCTTGAATTGGTGATCAGTCGCGCGGTAGCGGTCGGCGTCACCCAGCAGATTGTAACCGGGGCGGATCTTGGGAGTTCAAAGCAGGCTTTTAGTTTGACCAAAGCCAACCCTCAAACTCTGTTCAGCACCGCTGGCATCCATCCCCACCATGCCGGTGGCTTCGATCCCTCACTGAATGAAATTTTTTTTGAACTTTTAAGCCACCGGGCAGTAGTCGCGGTTGGGGAGTGTGGTTTAGACTATTTTCGTGATATCGCCCCCCGATCCGTGCAACGTGCCGCCTTTATTGCTCAATTGGAGATAGCTGCAAAAGTGCGTAAGCCGGTATTTTTGCACCAGCGCGAGGCTCACCATGATTTTCTTGCCATTATGAAAGAGCATCGGGCAAATTTAGTAGGCGGAGTTGCGCACTGTTTTACAGGTTCATTGTTAGAACTGGAGGCTTATTTGGCGCTCGATCTAGCAATTGGAATTACTGGCTGGATTTGCGATGAACGCCGCGGACTTGAATTGCGACAGGTGGTGACGCATATTCCTGACAATAGACTGATGCTTGAAACGGATTCGCCTTACCTGATGCCGCGCGACCTTCAACCTAAGCCGAAATCGCGTCGCAATGAACCTAGTTTCCTACGGCATATCGCCGCGACGGTTGCCACAGCGCGGTGTCAGTCACTGCAAGAATTGGCAGTGCACACCTCCGATAACGCCAGGCGTTTATTCTTTAGAGATTAGTGAACTGATGAGGACTAGGACGCAACTGAGGCTGAATGCGATTCCAGGTTTCATTGAACTGATCGAACGGCGCGGAACTAATAAGCGATCGATCGACCACCGGAAACTGACCCTCTAAGTCATTCAACATCATCACCCATTTGGGAACACCCTTGGTAAATTTCCCGACGTTAGAAAACAATAAGCGCCCTTCGACCGGAACTTCCCCGACCATAGCCTTCACTGCGGCTATGCGATCATAAAGAGCTGGTTGGGGATTATCGAAGGTTGAGCGCGAACGCGCACCCATCACCGTCCATTCACTCATTTGATCACCACCAAAGATCAAGCCTACCACCCGGCGCGTATCGAGAATGACGACACCGCGCGGCGTCAATAACAGATGATCAATATGGATAAACCCACCCATCCCGTCCGGCACCAATACTTGATGAACCGCCGCGAACGCCACTCGCTGTAATCGTGCAAGCAGTGTTCGACGCCGGGTACGCCGCTGATAAATTCGCACCGCAAAGAACCCGAGCACCCCAATGAATAGGGCCGCTACAGCCGCCCAAGTCCACTGCGAATCAAAAAAATTACTAATATCTGAGGTACTCATGCAATCGCGTGGATCAGCGCCTGAAGCGTCGCCGGTATGTCACTGACCTGCTGTGGCAGGTGCAATAAACGTTCAAGGCACTCAGGCACGGCAATAGTTTTTCCCAAGATCGGTTCCACGATATCGTTAAATTTGGCTGGGTGGGCCGTCGACACCAATACCCAGGGATTTTGGCGCTCAGGCACGGGCAGCAAGGCATACACCTCGGCCGCGGTGGCCGTGTGCGGGCACCATTCCCGCCCGTATTTCATGAAGTCCTCCCGAATTCGTAGCCGAATTGTAGCGTCATCTACCGAGCTTGCGGTGATTTGCTCGCGCAAGAGCCCAATTTCGGGATACAGACTGCGTATTCGCTCCATATTACTAGGATTGCCCACATCCATGGCGGAAGCCAGCGTGCAAATGCTGGGACGCGGATGCCACACACCGGTTTGCAAGTATTCCGGTACGGTACGATTGGCGTTATGCGCCAAGATGATGCGCCCTATCGGCAGCCCTAAAGCTCTGGCCCAGAGCGCCGCAAAGGCGTTGCCCAGATTACCCGCTGGAACGATAAAGGAAGCGGGTAACCCGGTGCTGCGTAAAACTTTTAAGCTTGCACTCATGTAGTACATCATTTGCGGCAATAGGCGGCCAATGTTGATGCTATTGGCGGAGCTAAAACGATGTTGTTGACTTAAATTAGGATCAACTAACGCCTCTTTTACCAATCGCTGGCAATCATCAAAAGTGCCCGCAACGCGCAAAGAAACGACATTCTCACCCCAACATGTCAGCTGTTGCTCTTGCCGAGGGCTCACTAAACCCTGTGGGTACAAAATGACGACCCGCATGCCTAAACGTCGGTAAAAGGCCGCCGCCACCGCACCCCCCGTGTCGCCCGACGTCGCGACCAAAATGGTCAGCGGTTTAGCCGCCGAGAACTCCCCCAAACCCTGCAAACACGCGCTTAAGAACCGTGCTCCAAAATCCTTAAACGCCGCGGTAGGTCCGTGATACAGCTCCAATGCAAACAGCGGATCGGAACAGCCGCCAACCACCGTTGTGGGTGCTGGAAAATTAAAAGCCGAATCGACTATGGATTCAAGCTGAGGCTGCAAGCGATCGCCCACAAAAAAACCTGACAGTGCGATCCGCGCCAGCTCAGGCAAGGCTAACCCGGTGAGCGAATTAACATCCAAGGGCGGCAAATCCGTCGGCATATACAATCCACCATCGGGTGCCAATCCCTGTTGGATCGCAGTACTCAAGGGCACGGGTTTCGCGCTGCCCCGGGTACTCACAAAAGCCAATGCCGCCATTAGCTTTTCACGACACGGGCGCCGAAATTTTCAATCGACGAAATCCAATGATCCGCAGGTAATCCGTGAGCTGAAAATGCCGCCACCATAGCCCCGCTAACCGCTTCGGCATATTGAGTTTCCGCCCAGGCAAAGACAGTGGGTCCGGCACCGGAAATCGAGCATCCTAGTGCCCCCGCCGCCATCGCCGCACGCTTTACATCCATGAAGCCAGGAATGAGTGAATGTCGCTGCGGCTCGATAATTACGTCGTTAAATGAATCCCGAATCATATCCAAGTCATTCGAATAACAGCCGCTAATAAATCCTGCTAAATTTGCCGTCTGCCAGACAAAATCCGAACGGGTTACATCCAATTTTAATATTGCGCGCGCTTCCCGAGTTCCCAAATGCATGTGCGGATGTGCTAACACACAGCGCACTGAGGCCGGAACTGGAATTTGTTTAATGCGGGGATTGTCTATGCCCACGGTAAGTATCAGCCCACCGAACAAACAGGGCGCAATGTTATCCACATGGGCTGAGCCACTGGCGACGATTTCGCCCTCCATCGCGTACTTGAGTAATTCTAATGGCGACAACGGGGTCTCTAATAAGGCGTTAGCCGCGACCACCGCCGCCACCGCCGAGGCCGCCGAACCGCCCAGTCCGGATGACATCGGAATACCCTTGTCGATATCAATCTCAAAACCATAGCCCAAGCGCAAAGCTGAATGCATTGCTTGCAGCGCACGACCTGCGGTATTGCGGGCGGGCTCTAGCGGCAATTGGCTACTAATCCCGCTAATGCTGCGAATTCGAATGATCGGTTCGTCAATTCGCTGCAAGCGAACCTGGTCGCCGAGCGACTCGACCGTGTGACCTAAAATATCAAAACCAATACCCACGTTAGCGACAGTGGCAGGCGCAAAAGCAGTAACCTCAGTAAGCACAGCTATTCCTTAGGGGAAAATTTTAAATACGAGCGCCAAGATAGGCCGATAATCGCAGCAAATCCGAAAATACGCCGCCAGCGGTCACTTCCGGTCCCGCGCCCGGACCCTGAACTATGAGTGGGTTATCGCAATACCGACGGGTCGCAAAGCGTACTACATTATCGGTAAGCGCAATATTTGCGAACGCGTGCTTAGCGGGTAATCGGGTCAATTTCACCGACGCCTTACCACTCGCCTCAATTCGGCCCACGTAGCGCAATACTTGATTTTGCAGGGTTGCCTCCGCCAACATTGCTCCCATCTTTGCATCGAACTCGGGCAGTCGATTCATGAATTCATCAACACTACATTTTTCGAGCTCAGGGGGCACAAGGCTCATCACTTCGACGTCAGACATTTCCAACGTCAAACCCATTTCTCGACCCAGTATTATGAGCTTGCGAACCACATCTATACCGGATAAATCGTCACGAGGATCGGGTTCCGTATAACCCTTAAGCCGCGCCGCCTTCACAATCGTTGAGAACGACTCGCGGCCGTCCAGAACATTGAACAAATAAGCGAGCGTTCCAGAAAAAATACCTTCGATGCAAGTAATTTCATCGCCGGTTTCGCGCAAATCCCGCAATGTTTGGATAATCGGCAACCCCGCCCCCACCGTCGCTTCATAAAGGTAATGGGTACCAGCCGCCCGACGCGCCTCCTGGATGGCTCGATAAACGGCCAATGCGCCGCTATTGCCCTTCTTATTCGGCGTTACAATATGAATGCCCCGCGCCAACCAAGCGGCGTAATTCAGCGCAACCTCTTGGCTCGCACTACAATCAATTATGACCGAGTGTGGAATAAAATCCGCCTGGATATGCTGTGCAAATTTCAGTAGGTCCAAGGGTTCACCCGCGGCAATAAAACGCTCGTGCCAGTTTTTTAAATCGATAACCGTGTCCACTAGTAGCATGCGTGAGGAGCTAGCAATACCGCGGACCCGTAAATCTAAATTCTGTGTACGCAGACGCTCAATTTGAGAATCAATTTGTGCCAGGAGCACCCGACCCACCGTACCCGGTCCGATCAGGCCTATGGATAAGGTATTAGGCGACAAATAAAAGGCCGCATGTACCGCACGTAGCGCCTTGGCCGCGCCTTTACCATCGACAACCACCGAAATATTGCGCTCCGAGGCACCTTGCGCAATGGCACGCACGCTAATGGCGGCAGCTCCCAGCGCATTAAAAACCTTAGCAGCTACCCCGTGAGATCCGGCCATCCCGTCGCCCACCACCGCCAGAATGCTCAAGCCCAAACCCACATCGACCTGCTGAATTTGCCCGTCACGCAATTCGGTATCAAAGGCGCGACGTACGGCCTCCTCGGCACGTGAGGCCTGCTCCTCTGGAATAGCGAAGCAAATCGAATGCTCAGAACTACCCTGGGAAATCAAAATCACCGAAATACTCGCGTCGCGCAGCGCACCGAACAAACGATGTGCGGTGCCTGGAACCCCGATCATGCCGGCGCCTTCCAAATTGACCAAAGCCACCGGTGTTATGGTTGTAATACCCTTAACGGTCAAGGCCGAGGTTGGCTTGGCGCAAATCAAAGTGCCTGGATTTGCGGGTGAAAAAGTATTACGGATGTAGATGGGAATATCCCTGGCTACCGCAGGCTCCATGGTTTGCGGGTGGATCACCTTGGCACCGAAATATGCCAATTCCATCGCTTCATTGTAGGAGAGTTGATCAATAACTTGCGCATTCGGAACCATACGTGGATCGGCCGATAACACGCCATCGACATCCGTCCATATATGAATTTCAGCCGCATTCAATAAGGCCCCAAATATGGATCCGGAGAAATCACTGCCGTTGCGTCCCAAGGTGGTCTGTATGCCTTTAATTGTAGTTGCCACAAAACCGGTAATTACCAGTCTTCCCACAAAACTCTCAGGCACTAATTTGCGCATATTCTGTTCGCTGATGGCCCATTGCACCGCAGGTCCTAACGGCCCCCACTCCACGATAACCACCTGACGCGCATCCACCCACTGAATATCACCCTTGATTTGCGCACGTTCACGCAAATAAAGCGCAAACAATCGAGTTGACCAGATTTCGCCGAAACCAGCGATGACATCACGCACCGAATCCGGTGCGGCGCGAATGAGCCGTACCGTGTGCAGCATTCCCGCAATATCACGACAATCGTTTTCTAATTTACTGAGGTAAGCATCCGATGCGACTCGAGAAATTAACGCAGTCGCAAGCGTCGCATGACGCAGCCGCACTACTTCAATCGCAGCCGAAAAATCGCCCGACTGTTCGGCCAGAGATACCAGGCCCAATAGCGAGTCTGTGACGCCGCGGCAGGCCGACAACACCACCGCCTCACGGGTCTTGCCGGATTGCTCCGTGATTTCAGCTACCCGTCGAAAGCAGTCCGCATCTGCAACGCTGGAGCCGCCAAATTTATGTACTATCCATCTTTCCATAGGACTTCAACAATCCGTTACCTAATTTAGAACTGTAAGGATAAATTCAACCGATGACACTCGCCATCGCCGCCCAAATTCACGCGCTGTTTGCCGGTCGACCTGAGGGTCGCGTAAATTTTTTGTTTCGGGCCACACCCGATTTTGGCAAACCGGTGTGTTGAGTGCGAAAGGGTAATGACGGCGCTTTTAGTTTACCCATAACCTTTGCGCTACCCACAGGCTGGTAGGCGGGAATGAGATGTTGTTTACCGTTGCCGATCAAATCTGCTCGACCCATTCGTTTAAGTGCATCCCGCAAAATCGGCCAATTGGCGGGATCATGGTAGCGTAGAAATGCCTTGTGCAATCGCCGTACTTTAATCCCTTTCGGGATAATCACTTCTTCGCTATGACGAGAAATTCGCTTGAGAGGATTTTTACCCGAATGATACATGGCAGTGGCAGTCGCCATGGGTGAGGGAAGGAAGGCTTGTACTTGATCAGCGCGAAAGCCATTTTTCTTGAGCCACACCGCTAAGTCGAGCATATCTTGATCGCGAGTGCCCGGATGCGCCGCGATAAAATAAGGTATTAAATACTGCTCTTTACCCGCCTCTTTGGAATATTTATCAAACAGTTCTTTAAACTTATGATAGGTACCCACGCCCGGTTTCATCATCTTCGAGAGGGGTCCATCACCGATCGCTTCGGGAGCGATTTTTAAATATCCGCCCGTATGGTGCGTTGCAAGCTCTTTTACATACTCAGGCGACTCGATAGCCAAGTCATAGCGCACACCAGAAGCGATCAATACTTTTTTCACACCCGGCAAGGTGCGAGCACGCCGGTACAGGTTAATGAGTGGTGCGTGGTCGGTATTGAGATTAGAGCATACGCCGGGAAATACGCAGGAAGGTCGGCGACAGGCAGATTCAATTTCGGGGCTCTTGCACTGCAATCGATACATATTGGCGGTCGGACCTCCTAAGTCCGATATCACGCCGGTAAAGCCAGGCACTTCGTCTCGAATAGCTTCAATCTCGCGGATTACACTATTCTCCGAGCGGCTTTGAATGATGCGTCCCTCATGCTCCGTGATTGAGCAAAAGGTACATCCACCGAAGCATCCGCGTTGAATAGCCACGGAAAAACGAATCATATGATAAGCCGGAATCTTGGCTTTGCCGTATGACGGATGCGGACGGCGTGCATAGGGCAATTCGTATACTGCATCCATGTCTGCTGTCGTTAAGGGTAACGGTGGCGGATTAAGCCAGACATCGAACAATCCATGTTGCTGCACCATCGCGCGCGCGTTACCGGGATTAGACTCCAGATGCAAAATTCGCGAGGCATGCGCGTACAACACGGCGTCTTTGCTCACCTGTTCGTACGACGGCAATCGAATCACACTATGATCGCGCTGCGCATTGGGGACGTCACGAACAAATTTAACCACTTTCGTCGCGGCGACCTCATCCACCCGTCGGGCGTCGCTTGCCGCTGGCGCGGCTGCGGACGGCGCGGATGCGGCGTAGGGGTTAATCGGCGTACTCAATGCACCGGGCGTATCGAGTTCTGTGGAATCAATCTCGACCCAGTCCACTGGCGTACCGCGCCGTACAAACACGGTACCGCGTAAATCCGTAATATCCGTGATGTCGGCACCTTGGTCCAAGCGTTTGGCGATCTCTCCAATTTGGCGTTCCGCATTACCGAACACCAACAAGTCCGCCTTAGCATCGACCAACACCGATCGACGCACATTCTCCGACCAATAATCAAAATGCGCTATACGCCGCAGGCTGGCCTCGATCCCGCCAATCACAATCGGAACTTGCTTGTAAGCTTCACGCACCCGCTGCGTATACACAATCACGCAACGATCGGGACGACTGCCTCCCTGACCGCCCGGCGTATACGCGTCATCGCTACGCACCCGACGATCCGAGGTATAGCGATTGACCATCGAATCCATATTGCCGCCGGTGACCCCAAAAAACAGGCGCGGCGCACCGAGCGCCATAAAATCCTCAGTGCTGCGCCAATTCGGCTGAGCCACAATCCCGACCCGAAAACCCTGCGCCTCGAGTACCCGCCCTATAATTGCCATCCCAAAACTGGGATGATCAACATAGGCATCGCCGGTGACAATAATAACGTCACATCGGTCCCACCCGAGCACATCCATCTCGGCCCGCGTAGTCGGCAAGAAAGGCGCAGCCTGCGCCCTTAAAGGTGTAACACGCGCAGCTCCGGGAGCAAATAAAGGAGCGACGCT
The DNA here is from genome assembly GCA_043784265.1 of Gammaproteobacteria bacterium. Lineage (GTDB taxonomy): Bacteria > Pseudomonadota > Gammaproteobacteria > Steroidobacterales > Steroidobacteraceae > Bog-1198. The sequence continues at coordinate 10,697 of JAYVYN010000105.1, forward strand.
TTGCATTAACTAACCTAGATCAACCGGTATATAAATCTGGGCGTCCTCGCGCTGAATTAGTAAAGCAACGCTGTGCCCCGCATGCGCCACCGCAGCTTTCATATCCATCGCCGTCGATATGCTGGCGCCATTCACCCCTAAAACCACGTCGCCGACTTGTAGGCCGGCTGCCAGCGCCGGGCCTGTGACCTGTTCAACCACAAGATGGCCGCGAGTGTGCAATTCCTGCTGTTCGCTGGGATCGATCGGACGTACCGCAAGACCCAATTTGCCACCATCTTCGTCAGCGTCGTTACTGCGCGCCATTTGTGCAGGTTCGCTGTCCAGTAATATGGTTTTTACCAGGACTTCACTGTCCTTGCGATCGTGCCAAATCCCTATCTTTGCCTGACTGCCGGGCGGCAAGGCCGCGATCACCGTCGGCAAATCTAAGGATCGTTGAATACTTCGACCATTGACGCTCGTAATCACATCACCTGGCTTCAATCCCGCCTGGTCCGCCGGACTTTTCGGTTCTACTAAACTGACCAGCGCTCCGTGCGGTGTGCCAAGTCCAAAGGTCTGCGCTAATTGCTGGTTAACCTCTTGAACCGCAACGCCGATGCGACTGCGGCTCACTTTACCCGTGTGCATTAATTGTTCTTTCACATTTAAGGCAATATCGATGGGTATGGCGAAGGACATCCCCATAAAACCGCCGGTGCGGCTATAGATCTGTGAATTAATCCCAATCACCTCGCCGTCCAAATTAAAGAGTGGACCTCCAGAGTTTCCAGGATTCACCGCAGCATCGGTTTGAATGAAAGGCACGTAGGTTTCATCCGGTAGCGCGCGCGCGACCGCGCTTACCACACCCGCAGTAACGGAGCTTTCAAAACCAAACGGCGATCCGATAGCGATCACCCACTGCCCCGCCCTTACCCGAGCCGGGTCACCAAAGCGCACACTGGGAAGCCCAGTCGCTGCGATTTTGATCAGCGCCACGTCGCTACGCTTATCCACCCCCACTACTTTGGCGGGAAATTCGCGCCGATCGGTCAATTTGACCGACACTTCAGCGGCATCCGCCACCACATGAGCATTGGTCAGCACATAGCCATCGCTACTCACGATAAAGCCTGAACCAATACCATGTCCGGGGGGTGTCTTACCCGGTGCTGGATTTTGAAAGCGATGAAAAAATTGCGACAAAGGATCATCTCCGTCACTCGGCATTCCAAGATTGCTCATTTTTTGAGCTTTTTCAGTCACGCTAATATTGACCACCGCTGCACCATTTTCAGCCACTAATTGTGAGAAATCCGGCAACCCTGTGACCCGGGTGGTCCCTGGTGCGGGTGCCGCCTGCGCTGCGGCGGGATTTGGTGCGGTGGTGTTTAACCGTGGGGGTGAAACTTCCGCACCTCGCGCCTGAGCGATTGCGGGAGGTTGCGCCGTGTTCAGGGAATTTCCTGAACGGTGATTCATAACAACCGTCACTAACAAGCCCGCAACTGCGGCGAGCGACCACATCCTGATATTTCCCATTGAAGTCAATCCTCGCTAAAAATCGCCAAATCGTAGGGTTAAAGACCGCAAAATTGGGCTTAAGGTTGCATATTTAGTGCAAAAAAACCTAAAAACCGCAATTGCACATAAGAACTGTGAATTCCTTACACGACATAAGGAGCCCAACAAACCTAAGCTGCCCAGACTTTATTCTGGACCTATCCCTAAAACCCATGGCTGAACCTCGCGGTCCTATCCTACTAGTGGTCAATACCGACCCCACACGATTGCAGTGGCTGTCCCATCATGTGACCAGTCGTTGGCCAGACGCCGTAGTTGATAGTGTACCTCCCGGCGAGGTCGCTTGGGAGCGTTTGATGAGCGACTCTGAGCTCCGGACCCTCGTTTTGAGCATCGATTTTGAGTATACGGCACCCGCGGTGCGCCTTTTGAACTACTTGAGGAAGCTGTGTCAGGCCCAGCCTGACGTGTATTGCATCGTACTTGCTCACAATGGCGACGAAGGTAGCGCAGTACGGGCGCTTAAGTGCGGCGCAAAGGACTATTTACCCGTTGCGCAACTGGCGCGCGATCCCCTGTTAGCAAGTATCGAGGAGGCGCTCAGACACCAAACGGCCGCCGTGATTACGGCTTTGCCTATCGCGCTCGGTACCGATGGGACTTCGGTACGAGTGCCAGGTTACTCGATTGTCAAAGATATTGCGGTCAGCAATTTTTCTGCCGTTTTTTTGGCTCGTAGCGATCGACTACGACGTAATGTGGCTTTGAAGGTCATGAATCGCGGCTTAAGTTCGCGTGAAAAAGACGATGCTGAGCGCTTTCAGCGGGAATACGAAATTATTTCAAGCATCGATCATCGCGCAATCGCGGAAATTTATGACTTTGGTACCTTGCCGAAGCATCTGTACTTAGCCATGGAACATTTTCCGTGTGGCGATCTGCGAGATCGATTGCGCAATCCCTTAAGTAGTACAGAAAG
>JAYVYN010000106.1:0-5554 GCA_043784265.1 Gammaproteobacteria bacterium
TAGACGTTTGCAAGGCGTGCAATGTGGAGTTGCATGTGTGCAAATTGTGCGTCGAGTACGACACGAGCTATGCGACTCATTGTAAAGAGCCTACGGCGGAGGAGGTTCGCAACAAGCGCGAAGCGAATTTTTGCGATCACTTCAAGCCCAAGGCAGGGGCGTATGTCCCCAAGAATACCGATGAAATCGATCGCTCGCGATCGGCGTTGGATTCGCTATTTCGCAAGTGACCTAGCCGTTTTGGCGGCATCCGCAATTTTCCACAGGTAGAGCGCGGCGGTAGACCGATGCGGACTCCATTTTTCGGTGCTCTTTAGCAGTTGCTTGGGCGTCGGCATGAGCCGTTTTCGATACAGCAGCTGAAAGCCTTTCTGCACGCCAAAATCCGTGGCCGGCATGACGTCGGGTCGTCTGAGCGTGAAAATCATTAGCATATCGACAGTCCAGGGGCCCACTCCTCGTACGGCAGTAAGCTCTCGATAGATGTCGGCATCGGGCATTTGCTTGATGCGCTTGGCATCAGGTACTTGGCCAGCGAGTGCGCGGGTCGATAAATCCTTCATGGCCAATATCTTGCTACGCGATAGTCCGGCTGCTCTTAGGTGTTCATCACTTAAACCGACCAGTCGCTCGGCTTGCGGAATTCCCCCTTCGAACAGCGCCAATACCCGCCCCCAAATCGCTCGCGCCGCCGCGCCGGCCAATTGTTGATGCGCAATGCTTTCCAATAGTGCGTGATAAGGGTCGCCCAGTCCCCTGCCGGGTATTTTGATAATGCCCAGTCGTTCAATCCATTCTTCGAGTCGCGGTTCGCAGGTTTGCAGGTGCTTGATGGCGGGTGTCATGGCGCGATTCTATGCTAAAAAACCTGCGATCGGTTCGCTGGCCGATTGCGTTATCATCGACGTTTCGATTCCAAACGGTACTGCTCATGTCCCCCTTAAAAATTGTTGGTTATTGCTTGGGCAGCCTCGTGCTATTGCTGGTCTTGGCCTTATTGGGTATTTGGCTCATGGTCAACCCCAACGATTACAAAGGCAGAATCGTCAGTAAAGTAAAACAAGTCACAGGCCGCGAGCTCGTGTTACCGGGCGACATCAAATTATCCGTGTTCCCCTGGATCGCGCTCAAGTTAGGCCAAGCGCAGCTCGGCAATCCAGCGGGTTTCACCAGCCAACCTTTCGTATCCTTCCAAAGCGCCTCCGTCCGCGTCAAATTACTGCCATTGCTCTCGAAGCGTTTGGAAGTCGGCGAAATCGCTGTGGACGGGTTGGACCTGCGCCTGTTGCGCAACGCCGATGGCAAGGGTAATTGGGAGGGCTTCGGTGGACAAAAAGAAGCGGTCCCTAAGAAAGACGCATCCATTAGCGGCACCTTTGGAGGCCTTGCTGGACTCAAGATACGCGACAGCCGTGTCAGTTATCAAAATGTCGTGTTGGAAAAATTCAATCTTGAAACCGGTGCAGTCGCGGAGAAGTCCGTCGTTCCCATTACCTTTAGTTTTGATTGCAATCGCGGCGAGGCAGCGGCGCGAATCAGCGTCACGGCTAAAATGTCTCTCGACATTAATTCGGCGGAGCAGCAATACAAATTGAGCCAATTAGCCATGAAGGGCCACTGGCTTCAACCATCGGCCGCCGCAGACCCGCAACCAGCAGCCACAGACCTACCCTGGGACTTACAGGTACCCGCGCTGGCCTTGGACTTAAGTGCACAGTCATTAGCGGTACCGTCATTCGCTCTGGGATTTGCGGGCGCTCAAGTGTCTGGCGCGATGCAGGGCACGAAACTCATCGATGCTTTGTCGATGTTAGGTTCCTTTAAATTAGCCCCGCTGGATTTACGCACATTCTTAGGGAAAATGGGGGTCACTAAGACGACCAAAGACCCGGCGGTCTTGGCCAAGCTGTTGGCGGCCGGTGATTTCACGTACGGGGGCCAGAGCGCGCAGCTAGAGAATTTGCACCTCACCCTCGATCAAACAGAGGTCCAGGGAAAAGTAGCGGTGACCAATTTAGCCACCCACGCGATACGCTTTGAGTTGGGCGTGGATAAAATCGATGTGGATCGCTACTTGGAACCAGAGAAGAAAAAACCTGATCCGGCGCAAAAGCCGTTCGAGTTGCCAACCGCAACCATGAAGGGGATTGATGCCAACGGCACTTTGACCGTGGGGAGCGCGCGCTTATCCAATATGGATTTCACCAATATAAAGCTCACCGTCAATTCCAAGGACGGGGTGGTGCGATTGTTTCCGTCACAGGCGCAATTTCTCGGCGGTCATTATTCCGGCGACGTGACGCTCGATAGTCGTAGCGCTACGCCCGCGATCAAAGTGGACCAACAACTTACCGGTATTGATATGCGTTCGTTGCTCAAAGCGACAATGAAAAGTGAGCGGCTCTCCGGTCACGGAAATTTGAGCGTCAGGGCGAATGCCCACGGCGGCACCATGGACGCGCTCGTGGGCACGATGAATGGCCGCATTGAAGCTAATCTCAACGACGGTGCGATCGAAGGACTAGACCTATGGTTCGAGTTGGGCCGTGCTCAGGCGCTAATCAAACGCCAAGATTTACCCGCAGGCTCGGGTAGCAATCGCACCAAGTTTGATGTCTTTAAAGCCTCGGCCGATATCACCAATGGGGTGGCGGCTACTAAAGATTTGATGATTGCCTCGCAGGGCTTGAAAGTAACGGGACAGGGGAGCGCCAATTTTCGCTCGCAGGCCATTGACTACCAGGTACTCGCCAGCATCGCGCAAGGCGCGGGTAAGTCGGCGGTGGAAATTCCGGTACGCATCAACGGCATGATGGCCAAGCCTCAAGTGCGCCCCAATTTCGAAGCCTTAGCCAAGGGCCAGCTCAAGCAGAAAGTGCAGGAGAAGGTCAAAGACTTGTTACAGGACCAATTGAAAGGCTTGTTCGGCAAGCCGTAACTGGTAAACCGTGGCAGGCAAATCGTGATCGGCGAATTATGACTTTAATTTTCGCTGCGCAGGCCGCGCAATTTGCGCCGGCATTGCTGGCATGGTTCGATCTGCACGGGCGCAAAAATCTACCGTGGCAACAAAACCCCACACCCTACCGTGTGTGGGTGTCTGAAGTGATGTTACAACAGACACAAGTAGCCACGGTGATTCCTTACTTCGAGCGCTTTATGCAGCGGTTTGAAACCCTGCAATCCTTAGCGGATGCGCCATTGGATGAGGTGTTGCATCTCTGGACGGGTCTCGGGTATTACGCGCGGGCGCGTAATTTACACGCTTGTGCGAAAACACTCATCGCCACTCAGGGTGGCGAATTTCCGATGACCCTTGAGAACATGATGGCGTTACCGGGTATCGGACGCTCGACCGCGGGCGCGATACTGGCTTTGAGCATGGGCCAGCGGCATGCCATTCTCGACGGCAACGTTCGGCGCGTACTCGCGCGGGTGTTTGGTATCGCAGGTGATCCAAGCTCGCCGAAGGTCGTGAAAGATTTATGGGAAACTGCTGGAGTATGTACGCCTCAGAATAAAGTGGCGGCTTACACCCAGGCCATTATGGACTTGGGTGCGACGCTCTGCACTCGGGCGAGGCCTGCCTGCTCGCGTTGCCCGATGATTGCGCTCTGTGTAGCGGCACGCGATGGACGTCAAGCGACCTTACCCGGTGCGAAGCCACGCCGGACGCGCCAAGCAAGAGAAGGGATACTGCTCATTGTTGAGCTGCGCCGGGCTGAATTGCAGCAGGGCGATTCGCGTGCAGTGCTGTTGGAACGACGGCCTTTGCGAGGGGTGTGGGGTGGGTTGTACTCGCCGCCGCAATTTGCGGATGAGTCGTCGGCGTTGGAGTGGTGTGTGCGGGAGTTGGGTTTAGGCGTGGGCATAAGCAGACGGTGGTTGCCGGTGATTGATCATTCGTTTACGCATTTCGATCTGCGCTTGCGGCCGTTGTGTGTGCGGGTGGATGGGGTTGTTGGTGGGGTGGGCGCTGTTGGTGTGGAGGGTGTTCGTGAGGGTGATGATTGTGATCGGCTTTGGTATCCGTTGTTGGCGGCCACGGCCACTGGCGCGGTGGCGGAGCGGGAGGTGCCAGTGCGGGAGGTGCCAGTGCGGGTGGGTTTGCCGCAACCGATTCGGTTGTTGTTGGAACGACTGGCCACGAGTGTGGGCGGTTAGCGTAATATTGCGGCTATGGCGCGACGTGTAATGTGTGTTTTGTTGAAGCGCGAGGCTGAGGGCCTCGACTACCTGACTTACCCGGGTGAGTTGGGCAAGCGTATCTATGCCAATGTGTCTAAGGAGGCGTGGGCGCAGTGGATGGCGCATCAAACCATTCTGATTAATGAGAATCGGCTGACGACCATTGAGCCTAAGGCGCGGGCGTTTTTGGTGGCTGAGATGGAGAAGTTTCTGTTCGGAGGCGGGTCGGAAAAGCCTGCCGAGTACGTGCCGAAGTAGGGCCGACATAGAGCCAAGAGAGGGCTAATGCGGGTGTTTGCGGGCGGCTAATCGGCTGTAAGTAGCTGATTCTGTGATTGTTCATTGACGAAGAGGAGGCGCGCCTGTCTAATACGCGGCTTCTTTGAATTAGGCCAGGTAGCTCAGTTGGTAGAGCAGCGGACTGAAAATCCGCGTGTCGGGGGTTCAATTCCCTCCCTGGCCACCAGACAAGTTATTGATTTTATTGACAAACTTTGTGTTAAATTAAGCCTCTGCTGCGCAGCGAATCAACGACCCTCCCCATGTCTAAGTATGCTTGTGGTAGGACGACGATCAGTTCATTCACGATATGTACGAGCTTTATCCTTGCACCCTGGTTTTTCGCCAAGCGTATCGCTTCGCTGAGACCTAAAGTGGCGGTTTCGCTGCCATCGATCGGCACGAGTATCTTTTGGTACATGAAGACGATCTCCTAGTTGTTGACAGAGCGGGGAGACTCCTCCCGCGTCGATCCTATTTCCGCAGGTTTGACTATCGGAGGAGCCTGGGTTCGCGGTGTGCGGTTTTGCATTTCGCGCGGCACGAGTACGTGCGGAAGTTTCAGACTCAAGATGAGACCAAATACTGCCAGAATAGCGGCCAAAATAAAGGATGCACCCGGCAGTGCAGTGAAATTGAAGAGGAGCCCACCCGCCGCGGATCCCAACGTGGTGCCCAAGCTGGCGGCTGCCGTCTGCTTGCCGAGTTCCCAGCCCTGCGCGCTTCCAGCCTTCGCCGAGATCCAATACGTCACGATGGGTGACAGAACGCCGGCGCTGGCCGCCACCGCGCCGATCACGGCTAGCATCAGGGGAAAATCCGATGCTCGGGGCACGAGGTACAATGCAACGGCCAGTACCGCAAGGGCTGGCGCGATGAGCCAGCGGGTCATTGCCGGTTTGAACCACGGCGAAAACACAATGGCCTGCATCATAAACATGACCAGACTGCACTCAGTGAACATCAATGCAATCTGGTAATGAGAAAGCCCCAGTTGCTCCTTGCCGCGCAACGCAAGCCCGACCTCAAACACGCCGACACCAGTCGAGATGATAAAACTCAAGGCGAGCAGCGTCGGCACCAGCGA
>JAYVYN010000107.1:0-5610 GCA_043784265.1 Gammaproteobacteria bacterium
CAGGCCGAAGTGGCTGATATTCGCGAATTTTTATTCCGAGTTTTGCCTTAATAAAACAGGTTTTATCGAAGTGGCATGGGTTGAAATCATATCCCGGGATTCGCCCCTGGATTAAAAATATTGGTGATCACGGTTATAAGTACCACGCTGACCACTAAAGCGATCAATTGACCCAACGCCCAAAACCCAAAGGCGCGTCGTGTCGCGAACCCTTGGATTTCACTGAATCCCATAATTTGGAGTAATAGGCTCCAGCACGTAAGAAATATGTGCGCGATGAATTGCGCTTGCAGCAACAGCATGACAAACCCGTCGGTATTAGTTTGCGCAGTCTTCATAAAAGTATTTTGGCCGGCTACAAGGGCTGTAATTAGCCAAATTCCTAGCGACGCGGCCAACGGCACGCTGCCATAACTGAGCACGTGAAATACTTGTTGCCGGTTGGCGGCACCGCCGGTGCGAGCACTAAGTCGGGTATATATGGCGGTCATGAAAAATAGGCTGACAACCCCGGCAATAGTCCCACTGGTTAGGGCCATAGCCAGTATTTCTCCGACTTGAAGTTTTGCCCCCGCATTGACCATTTGGCTTAAGGCAAGGACGCCGACAATGCCTTGCGCGGCGCCTAGGAGATAGTCGACCGGGCCGATGGGTTTGAGTGCCAGTTCGCGAAATACCCGTCTGGGTCGTAACCAGACATCGCGGAGTGGTCGGATCTGCGAATCATTGGATTGTTGTTCAAGCATGGGGCAATATCATACGGTGGGACATGTGTTGAGCACGAGGAGATGACGGATCATGGCAAAAAAGAGTAAAGCAAAGAAGCGCCCCGCGCTAAAAGCCAAAAAAAGCCACGCTAAAGAGCGTACGGCGGCTAAGAAGCGAGTGGCAAAGAAGCCGGCGCGGCGCGTAAAAGTGGTCGCAAAGCGCAGCGTAGCGAAGAAGGTCGCAAAAAAAACCGCAAAGGTAAGGCTTAAGAAAGCCCCATCGAAGCCCAGCCGGGCAGTAAAGACTAAAGCTCCGGTTAAGGCCAGGGTCAAGGCTACGGCTAAGGCAAAGCCGCGAAAATCAATGGTCACATCGCCCTGGGCAGTTTCACCTTTTGAGGTGGCAGCCGCCGCACAAATGCCGGAACCAGCGATTTCGCCGTGGACCCATTTGTCGGGAACTGAGCCTTCAGTCTAATTTGCACGCTGGCTAACGACCAAGCTCGCCCGGACGCCCGCGACAGGTAAATCCTGCAGCGGGCTGAAAGGCGCTTGAGGGGTCGGAGTGGGTTATGCTCTTAAAATGAAAAGACCTCAATGGTTGAGCGTGAGCTTCGCAGGCGTTCTGGTCTTGCAGTTGACGCTGGCGGGGTGCATCGTGATGCCGGATCAACGGCATTACGTGGGGGGTGTGGTTTTGGTGCCGCCGCCGCCGCCGCGCGAGGAAGTCTATGGCGCTGCTCCCACGCCGGGCTATGTGTGGTTGGGCGGGTACTGGCGCTGGGTGGGGAATCGACACGAGTGGATTGCGGGTCATTGGAATGCGCCGCGTCCAGGGCGGCGTTGGGTGGTGCATCAATGGGTGAGACAGGGCGATGGTTGGTATTTGCGCCCTGGACATTGGGAGCGTCAGCACTAACGGCCCACCGGTGGCGCCCTAACACGCGCAGGCTATTGACTCGCCGTCGCCGGAGGACTAAACCAGGATAACCGGATGTTGAATCAGATTAGGAATGTGCATAGGTGGGCGGTGTGCGTGATGCTGTTAACAGCAGCCGGCGCTGACAATGCGGCTGTGCCTGCGGCGACTGCTCAGCGTATTGCTCGTGTCCTGACCCAAACCCCGCTCATCGATGGTCACAATGATCTTGCTGAGGCCTTGCGAGAGAAATTCGGGAATAAGCTGTGGACGATTGATTTGCGTGGCACCCCAGGGTCGCCCGTTACCGCGCTGCAAACGGACATTGCGCGTTTGCGCGCCGGACACGTGGGCGGTCAGTTCTGGTCGGTGTGGATTCCGGGTTCGGTTACCGGTTCGGACGCCATCCGCATGACGCTTGAGCAGATCGATACCGTACGCGGTCTAGTAGACCGCTACCCGCAAACTTTCGCGCTTGCAAGCACTGCGGCGGATATTGAGCGCATTCATAAAAGCGGCAAAATTGCTTCCATGATTGGTATTGAAGGGGGTCATCAGATCGGCGACAGCATCGCGGCCTTGAGGCAGTTCTACGCGCTTGGCGCACGTTATATGACTCTAACTCATAGCAGTAATAATACGCTTGCCGACTCGGCGACCGATAATCCGGTGCATAAGGGGCTGACTCCCTTCGGTCGTGCCGTGGTAGCTGAGATGAATCGGCTTGGCATGTTAGTCGATATTGCACATGTTTCACCGGAGGTCATGCGGCAAGCGATCACGCACAGTAAAGCACCTATAATATTTTCACACAGTAGTGCGCGCGCCGTGACGGAGCATCCGCGTAACGTGCCTGATGATGTGCTTAAAATGCTGGTCGAACATGATGGCGTAGTCATGGTTAATTTTTATCCCGGTTATGTTAGCAACGCTTACAACCGATGGATCGCCGATCTTGCCGCTGAAACCGCGCGCACCAACGCGCCACCCTTTGGTGGCCTTTATATTGGGCAACCGGAACGAGCCGCGGCCGCGCTTGCAGAGTGGGAGAAAGGCCATCCTAAGCCGCGCGTCACCGTGCAAGATGTGGCGGATCATATTGACTATATTGTTAAGCTAATCGGTATTGAGCATGTGGGCCTTGGTAGCGATTTTGATGGTATTGAGGCAGTGCCAGAGGGGCTATCAAGTGTTGCCGATTACCCTAATTTATTTGCGGAACTGATCACGCGTGGCTGGACCGACCCCATGTTGGCGAAGCTCGCGGGCGGTAATCTGTTGCGGGTGTTGCGTAAGGCCGAGGCGGTTGCTGCATCCATGAAGAGCGTGGCGCTGCAGAATCCTTCGGTTGCTGAGTTGTCTGAAATTAGTGTGAGTGCGCGTTAGCGGAGGATTGAGGCAAACATGTATGCTTGAGTCGAATCAAACACGAATCGAATACAACAGCGGCTTTGGTAATGAATTCACCACCGAAGCGTTAGCGGGTGCACTGCCCGTAGGCCGCAATTCCCCGCAACATTGTCCATATGGATTATACGCGGAACAATTTTCAGGTAGCGCGTTCACGGCACCCCGCCACGTCAATCGACGTTCCTGGCTATACCGGATCCGCCCGGCGGCCACGCACGGGGAGTTTCGGGATTCAGGGCGCATGTTGGGCGATGGAGGCGATCGTGAAATGACCTCCGCTCCAGTCGTGGCGATATCGCCGAATCAGTTGCGCTGGGATCCATTGCCGTCGACGTTAGAACCTGTGGACTTTATAGATGGCTTAGTGGCTGTTGCAGGCAATGGTTCGCCGGAGTCGCAAACCGGATGTGGTATCTACTTATACGTTGCAAACCGCTCCATGCGGGGGCGCTATTTTTATAGTGCTGACGGTGAAATTTTGATTGTTCCGCAGCAGGGAATATTAATCATCGATACTGAATTGGGGCGCATCCGGATTGAACCTCAGGAAATTGCCGTCATTCCGCGCGGCCTACGTTTCCGTGTCAATGTCGAAGGCACGGAAGTGCGCGGCTATGTTTGTGAGAACTACGGTGCTCCATTCAAGCTGCCTGATTTAGGGCCTATTGGTTCGAATGGATTGGCTAATGCGCGTGATTTTCAAACACCGCAGGCGCGGTATGAAGATCGCGAGGGCCGCTGCGAATTATGGGCTAAATTTTTTGGCAGGCTTTGGATCGCTGACATGGATCATAGTCCCTTGGATGTAGTGGCCTGGCATGGCAATAATGTGCCTTATAAATATGATTTGCGCCGCTTTAATACGCTAGGCTCAATTTCATATGACCATCCAGACCCGTCGATTTTTTTAGTGCTGAACTCGCCCGGCGACACGGCAGGTATTAGTAATATCGATTTCGTGGTGTTTCCGCCGCGTTGGCTGGTGATGCAGGATACCTTTAGGCCGCCCTGGTTTCACCGCAACGTGGCCAATGAGTTCATGGGTTTAATTCGCGGTGTCTATGACGCTAAGAGTGTGGGATTTGTCCCTGGGGGCGCGTCGCTACATAATTGTATGAGCGCACATGGTCCTGACGTCGAAACTTTTGAGAAAGCCATAAAGTCAGATACCTCGATACCGCAGCGACTGGGCGACACCATGGCATTTATGTTTGAAACGCAGTTGGTGATTAAGCCGACGCGCGGCGCCATGCAGGGTAGGCCACCGTTGCAGACTGATTATATGAAATCTTGGCAGGGTTTAAAAAAACGCTTTGACCCTGGACAGTGAATTGCAGTGCACTCACTTAATTTGACTCACGACGTTAAGTCTAGAAGCTGGCTGGCGGCGGCGAATCGATCGGACGGTGACTTTCCGATACAGAATTTGCCGTTTGCGGTGTTTCGGCGCTCTCAAAGCTCCGAGGCATTTCGCGGTGGAGTCGCCATTGGTGATCAGGTGGTAGATATGGCAGCCTTGGCGGCCCTAGTTGCACGCGCTCCGATGAGTGGTTTCAGTGCGGATGCGGTTGTGGCATTGGAGGCCGCGCGACTTCCGACGCTAAATCACCTGATGCATTTGGGTCCGAGATTTTGGAGCGCGCTACGATTGGCTTTGTTTGCAGGATTGCGATCTGACTCATCGCTGCAATCCCAGTTGGAATCCTGTCTCGTGCCTCAATCGGGCGTCGAGTACACGGTGCCGGCGCAGATCGGTAACTACACGGATTTTTACGCGTCGATTTACCATGCGGCCGCCGTTGGCCGATTATTCCGGCCTGACGAACCCCTGCTGCCGAACTACAAGTGGTTACCGATTGGCTATCACGGACGCGCTTCGTCCATTGGCATTTCCGGACAGTCATTTCACCGACCGAACGGACAAATTAGGGTGTCGGGTGAATCGGGGCCGGTGTTGAGACCCAGCGCCCGCTTGGACTACGAGCTCGAACTGGGTATATTCGTGGGAACCGGCAATCCGCTGGGTGCGCGGATCTCCATTGAAGACGCGGAATCGCAGATATTTGGGCTGTGTTTGCTCAATGATTGGTCGGCACGGGATATTCAAGCCTGGGAGTACCAGCCTCTCGGCCCATTTCTGGCCAAGAATTTTGCGACGACAATTTCTCCTTGGATCGTCACTCTAGAAGCGTTGGCACCGTTTCGTCTTGCCTGTGCGCGGCCTGTCGATGACCCACCCTTGTTAGCCTATTTAAATTCACCCGCTAATCGTCAGGCCGGGTCTATCGATATTCAGCTCGAGACTTTAATTCGCAGCTCGACTATGCGCGAGGAAAGTATTCCCGCGTATCGGCTAGCGTCGACCAGTTTCCGTCATTCCTATTGGACGATTGCCCAATTACTTGCGCATCACACGATCAATGGGTGTAATTTGCAACCGGGCGACTTGTTAGGTACGGGCACGCAGTCAGGGCCTACGCCTCAACAGGCCGGTTCTCTGCTTGAATTGTCACAGGGTGGCAAACAAGGGTTCGCTATTTCGCCTACCGAACAACGTACGTTTCTCGAAGATGG
>JAYVYN010000108.1:0-25827 GCA_043784265.1 Gammaproteobacteria bacterium
ATTAGTAAGGCCATGCTCCTTCGCGAGATAGTAAGCAGCTCCAAGTCCATGCCCACCACCACCCACGATAATGGCATCGTAAGCCGCTTTAGGTTCGGCTTTGCGCCATTGCGGTTGCCAGCTGCGATGGCGAGATGCCGCGCGCCAAATTAACGACAGTGCAGAGAATGATTGCCTAGCCATGAATTTTAAGCTCTGAGTTCCTTATTGTCGGGGTCATAAGGCGAATCGATCAATATCGTCGCGCGCTTGCGTAGCCCAAGGATTTCGATGGTTAGTTCTTGACCGACGGCGGCGAACGGGGGTTTCACATAGCCTAGCCCGATACTTTTACCTAACACATGTGCATAATAACCGGCGGTTGCGCGACCCACGAGAGTACCCTGGGCATCAAATAAGGGTTCATTGCCTAACGGGTCAGCATCATGCACATCATGCACTTCAAAGGTGATGAAGCGATTCGGAACGCCAGCCGCTTTTTGTTTTTCAAGCGCAGCCTTGCCGATAAATTCACCTTTATTCAAGCGCACGAATCGATCTAGTCCTGCCTCATACGGCGTGTAATCACAAGTTAAATCGCTACCCCACATTCGATACGATTTTTCTAATCGCAGGGATTCCATGGCGCGCATTCCGGCCATCCCAATGCCAAATTCTTTGCCCGCGTCAAAAATGGCGTCAAACAGATGGTGTGCATATTCGATCGGGAAATGCAGCTCCCAACCAAGTGCACCCACAAAGTTCACTCGCAGTAAATATACGTCAGTCGCAAGGCCTACCTCCGCCACACAACCCGTGAGCCAAGGAAACGCGCTGTTGTCCAAGGGAGTGTCCGTCAATTTCGCCAGTACTTCGCGTGCTCGTGGACCTGCCACCACGAAGCACCCGCGGGAGGTGGTGATATTTCTTATGTTTACTAAGCCTGGGTCTGACGGCAGCATGCGCTGTAGATAATCGCTGTCGTAGCGTTCGGCAGCGCCGGCGCTCACCACATAGTAGTGTTGTTCGGCAATCTTGGTAATCGTGAACTCGGAGCGTATGCCGCCTTTTAGGTTAAGCGCATGGCACAACGCGATTCGACCGATCTTGGTAGGCACTTTGTTGGCAACCAAACTATCCAGCCACGCTTCGGCACCCGGTCCCATGACTTCATGTTTGGTAAAGGGAGAAAGATCAATCACGCCTACGCTCTTGCGTAGCGCTTTGCACTCATTGCCAACATGAGGGAAATAATTGGTACGCCGAAAACTCCATTCATCCTTTGCGACCACACCCGGCGGGGCGAACCAGTTGGCGCGCTCCCAGCCGTAGCGTTGCCCAAAAACCGCACCCATGCGCGCGAGCTTGTCGTATATCGGACTGGTCTTTGCCGGTCTTGCGGCGGGGCGTTCTTCATCAGGAAAGTGAATGACGAAAACGTTGCGATAGGTTTCTTCGTTCTTTTTGACCACATAGCGCTTACTAGTATAGGGTCCGTAGCGCCGTGGATCGGTGGCCATCATATCGATACCAGGTTCGCCTTCCACGATCCATTCGGCTAATTGCCAGCCTGATCCGCCTGCGGCCGTGATACCAAAGCTATGACCTTCATTCAGCCAGAGATTTCGCGTTCCCCATGCGGGGCCGATCAAGGGGCTGCCATCGGGCGTGTACGCAATGGGACCATTGACGATATCTTTGATTCCGCAATTGGCAAGTGAAGGCACGCGCCGTTGCGCCGCTTCGATATGCGGCAGCAAACGCTCCAAATCGCCTTCGAATAGGTTTTTACCGAACCACTCAGGAACTCCATCGGCAAAGCGCGCCGGTGCGCCACTTTCATAAGGGCCTAAAATCCAACCCATGCGTTCTTCACGCAAATAGTAGGACTGATCCGATTCACGCAATACGGCAAGTTCACGGCCGCCCGCTTTGCGATAGGCTTTAAGCTCGGGAGCTTCATCGTAAACAATGTATTGGTGTTCCACGGGAATGGAGGGCACATTGATGCCGAACATACGACCGGTCTGCTTCGCATAGTTGCCCGTGGCACATACCACGTGCTCAGCAATGATTTCGCCCTTATTGGTGCTTAATCGCCATTCACCTGAAGGAGTACGTGCTACGCCGGTTACTTCAGTTTGTTCGTAAATTTCTGCGCCGCGTGAACGCGCACCCTTGCGCAGCGCCATGGTCAAATCCGCTGGGGCAATATGACCATCATCGGGGTGATAAAGCGCGCCGATAATCTTAGCCGTGTCGGCGCCATTACCTAGCTCTACTAAAGGCCATAGATCCCGAACTTGTTGGGGACCAATTACTTGAAAGGGCACGCCGATGGTGTTCGCCGTACCACAATATTTCTGGTATTCGTCCATGCGCGCAGCGCACGTGGCCAGTCGTAAATTACCCGTGACATGAAAACTGACGTCCTGACCAGTTTCTGCGGGTAAACGCTTATATAGGTCGACTGAATATTTATGCAGTTGACCGACCGTATAGCTCATGTTGAATAGCGGCAACAACCCCGCGGCGTGCCAAGTGGAGCCTGCGGTTAATTCGGCGCGCTCTAACAGGACCACATCCGACCATCCCTTGAGGGCTAAGTGATAGAGCGTGCTAACGCCAACCACGCCGCCACCAATGACTACGACGCGTGCATGAGTTTTCATCCAGAGATCTCCAACCTATTTATGGCAGTGTAACCAGCGGCTCATTAAACAACACGCCATTTGCGACAATCCCTTAATCAAACGCGTCATTGCGGTGAGCACATTTTTTTCAAGAAGGGGCACATGCAGCGCGATAAGTATTCAAAAAACGACAATAATATGTCGGAATTAGACCACAATTGCCGCCAAAATGGCATACTTGTTGAGCTATGAATTCGCTCGAAACGCCCATCAGCGTCCGCAAATGCAAATATGCTTTCCTGGCGCTGCCAAATTATTCGCTAATTGCACTGACCAATGCGATCGAGCCGCTACGCATGGCGAATCGGTTGATAGGCAAGGATATATATGAGTGGTCTATCCATAGCATGGACGGACTCACGGTTGGGTCCAGTAGCGGCCTACATCTGGCGCCGATGACATCATTAGATAAAATGGGAGTAGTCGACATTTTGTTCGTATGTGGCGGTATTAACGTACGCGAAGCGGTATCGCCCGCGCTTTTGACCGCACTGCGTCGTTACAGCGATCGCCGCGTAGCCCTGGGGGCCTTATGCACAGGCGGCTACGCGCTGGCGCGAGCGGGTTTGCTGGATAATTTTCGCGCGACCATCCATTGGGAAAACTTATCGGCTCTGCGTGAGGAATTCCCGCGCGTGCGTTTAAGCGACCAACTATTTACCATCGATAATGATCGTTTCACCTGTTCGGGGGGCACCGCGCCGCTTGATCTCATGCTGAATCTTATTCAAATTAAACTAGGCGCGAAAATATCTCAGCGAGTCTCAGAGCAGTTTATGGTTGATCGTGTGCGCAATGATGCTGATCGACAATATATTCCCTTGCGCGCGCAAGTCGGCATGTCGCATCGCGGACTAATCCGCGTGGCGCAGATTATGGAAGAGAATATTGAGAAACCTCTGTCGCTTGAGAAAATCGCTAAATCTACTGGACTGTCACGGCGACAAATTGAGCGATTATTTAAGAAAGATCTGCAATGCGTTCCAAAACGCTATTACTTAGATATTAGGCTGCGGCGCGCTCGTGAATTATTACTGCAAACATCCATGCCCATCATGGATGTTACTACTGCCTGCGGTTTTCAGTCGCCACCGCATTTTTCGAAGTGTTATCGTAACCAATTCGGTCATCCGCCTAGTGCCGAGCGTAAACCTAAAAATATCGTCGCTCAAGCCTAAAAATGCAGTGCAGATGCGGCTAGCGGTCAACGGTTCGGCCCGTGTTCAGGTTACTTAAATACTACTGTTTTGTTGTCGTCGAGAAATACTCGGTGTTCTAATATTAGACGTATGGCGGTAGATAAGGCACGACGTTCGGAATCACGTCCTGCCGCCACCATCATCTCGGGAGTGTAACTATGATCCACTCGCTCAACTATTTGCTCGATGATCGGGCCTTCGTCTAGATCGCCAGTCACAAAGTGTGCGGTGGCGCCGATAAGTTTAACGCCACGGGTATGTGCTTGGTGGTAGGGCTTCGCGCCTTTGAACCCCGGCAAAAATGAGTGGTGAATATTAACCACTCGACCGTTTAAACGCTTGCAAATTTCGTCAGAGAAAATTTGCATGTACCTTGCAAGCACGACTAGTTCTGTTTGCGTGGAATCAATTAGCGCTTGAAGCTTTGCTTCTTGCGCAATCTTAGTGTCGGGGGTAATAGGCAAGCAGAAATACGGAATACTGTAGCGCCCCGCAATGACTTGCATAGCCGCGTGATTCGATACAACTGCGGTGATTTCCATCGGTAGTTCACCGATACGGTGCCGGTACAGCAAATCCTCTAGGCAATGATCGAGTTTTGAAACCATGATCATCACGCGGGTGCGATGGAAGCCATCATGAATGGCCCATTGCATTTCTTCCGCCGTCGCGATGTTCAGAAAACCCTTACGCACTAGATCAATATCAAGGGCCTCACCCGCAACCGCACAAAATGTAACTCTCACAAAGAAGCGTTTCGTTAAGACGTCGTCGAATTGCTGCATCTCCATGATGTACAAACGATGGGCTGCCAGGAACCCTGTAACAGCGGCGGCGGTGCCCATGCGACTAGGGCAGGTAGCGGTGAGAACAAAGGAATGCGAAGTGTTGAAATTCATTTCGCTATGTTACCCAGAGCGGGGGATAGAAATAAAGGGCTATAATGGCGTTTCAAGACAAAAGCATGCCGCAAATTGATCAGCTACGTGTTTTGTCTGTAACCATACTAAGTGGTGAACCTTAAGTGCCTGCCAGTAATTTTGGAGAGCGATGATGGATAACCCTCAAACTGAACCCGCTCGCGGTCGACGTCCCAGCGGACGCGAGGCCAAACGCGCTTCGCGAGCTGCCCGAGCAGCCACTTCGGTTCCTTACATCACGCGCAAGATTCCCTACTACGAAGTGCTCGACGAAGAGGGGCTTGCCCTCATGGAGCACAATGCCGATACCATCCTTGAAGAAATTGGCATTGATTTTCGCGATGATCCAGAAGCACTGGAAATCTGGAAGAATGCCGGAGCGGACGTGCAGGGCGAGCGTGTACATTTCGCGCGAGGCATGTGCCGTGCGCTGATCCAAAAAACCGCACCTCAGGAATTTACTCAACATGCGCGAAACCCTGCACGCAGTGTGGTTATCGGGGGTAAGAATACCGTGTTTGCACCGGCTTACGGTTCACCCTTCGTGCGCAGCTTGGACGAAGGGCGGCGCTACGCGCGTATCGAGGATTTCCGGAATTTCGTAAAATTGGCTTACGCTTCTAATTCGCTACACCACTCGGGTGGCACGATCTGTGAGCCCGTAGACTTGCCGGTTAATAAACGCCACTTTGATATGGTGTACAGCCATTTAAAATTTAGCGATAAACCGTTTATGGGTTCGGTAACTGCACCAGAGCGTGCTGCTGATTCGGTAGCGATGGCCAACATCGTATTTGCCGATGAGTTAATCGATCCGCTCACCGGTCGGCCGAAGACCACCATCATTAATCTTATCAACGTCAATTCGCCCATGACCTACGACTCCACCATGCTAGGTGCCGCCAAGGTCTATGCGCGTGCCAATCAAGCCACCATCATTACGCCGTTTATTCTGGCGGGTGCGATGTCCCCGGTGACTATAGCCGGCACTGTAGCCCAGACTCTCGCCGAGGCGCTTGCGGGTCTGGCCTTCGTGCAATTGGTAAACCCAGGTGCGCCGGTGGTGTTGGGAAGTTTTGCCTCATCGATTTCCATGCAGTCGGGTGCACCCACCTTTGGCACGCCTGAACCGGCTCTAGTGCTGTATTGCATGGCGGCCCTAGCACGGCGCTTGAGGATTCCGTTTCGCAGCGGTGGCAGCCTATGTGCGTCAAAAATACCCGATGCGCAAGCCGCATTTGAATCCGCCAATACCTTAGTGCCGACCTGTCTTGCGGGCGTCAATTTTGTCCTGCATACCGCAGGCTGGCTCGAAGGTGGTCTTTCGATGGGCTACGAGAAATTTGTAATGGATGCCGACCAAGCCGGCATGATGCACACCTTGCTGGCAGGGGTGGATTTAACGCCCAATGGTCAAGCACTCGATGCCATGCACGAAGTCGGGCCCGGCAAACACTTTCTCGGCTGTGCGCACACCCAGGCGAATTTTGAGGATGCCTTTTATCGATCACCGCTCGCCGACAACAATAGCTACGAGCAATGGGAAGCGGAGGGCGCTCCCGATATGACTAAGCGAGCCAATGCGATGTGGAAAAAACTCTTAGCCGAATATGTGCCTCCGCCCATGGATCCCGCAATCGACGAAGCGTTGCTGGATTACATGGGCCGACGCAAAGCGTCTTTTGCGGATTCGAACGTCTAAAATTTATACCCGAAGCTTAAGCCCAGAATGCGCGGTCGCAACGGCGTCTGCGCCACGATAAATTGGTCCGTGCTCACGAAGGTACTGACGTTCGAGTTGCTCAAGTTTTCGCCATAGATCATGACATTCCAGGCACCCTTCGCAACTCCAAACGATGCCGCATAGCTGGTATACGCAGGGTTCTCAAAGCGCAGTCGTGACGTACTCGGCGGGCTGCCCGGCAGCAGCGGAGGATTGGAACCCGCCTGCGTAAATGAGTGACCTGTGTGGGTGACGCCAACTTGCGCAAATGGACTAAAGTCCCCAATATTCCATTCGTAGCGGGCACGCAGGCTAAACTGAACTGGTGGTGCATCGGCGCTGGGTGAGCCTACGGGGCCGAAGGGATTAGTGACGGCGCTGCAATGGGTACCGTCGCTGGCACAGACCTGGCTAATCGCATGACCGTAGTTGTTGCTGGTCGGGTTGTTGTCGATCAATGCGGGCGAATTAGTTTGCCGACTTTGATTCCAAGCGGCCGCGCCCTGCACCGTAAGGCCAGTCATTACGCGAGCCACCAGCGAAGTTTCTATGCCTTTGATAACAAAATTTTGGCCATTGGTGTCGTAGAAAAGATTGCCTACTAGACCTGGATTGAAAAACTCCACCTGCACATTGTTCCAATTTTCTCGATACCAGGCGCCGTTCCATTGCAGGCGATGGTCAAGGAACTCAGTTTTCCAGCCAAACTCAATGTTCGTCAACTTATCCGATTGGTAAGAGCTCGGTATCACGTACTGGCCATTGGTGTCGGTGCCGGGAGCGTGGATGGTGCCCCCATTTTGGTTAAATCCACCCGGCCGAAAGCCCTGTGACCAGGTTCCGTAGACCATCACGTCGGGAGTGATGTGGTAGGTGAGATTGGCGCGGCTCTTGAAGCCGGATTCGCTGTTCTTAAGATTGTTGGCATCTAGATTGTAGCTATAAAGTGGGTTATGGCATCCGCCCGCTTGTATGCCTCCTTCAAAACATCCAAAGCTCGACGTTACACTGCCTTTTTCTGAGTTGTCGAAACGAAAATGGCGAGTACCTACAGTAGCAGTGAGTACCTTAGGAATCAGGTCAAAGTCAAACGAAGCAAAAAAGGCAAGCTGTTTGGTCTCGCGCAATTGGTCCTGATAAAATGAGCTATTGTCGGTTTGTAGGCCGGGATTTTTGACCGTTGTGTTTGGGAAGGTGCCAATGGCAGAAAAGCAACCGCTGGGTAAGCCCGAGCTGGAGTTGACGGTACTCGCGGTACAGGTGGGTACATTACGATAGCGCCAGTCGGTTTGGTCATAAAGCTTGCTGTCCTCCCAAAAAGCCCCAACGATCCCCCGCACTCGCCAATCATCGGGAGTGCTGACGCGAAACTCATGCTGTTGATGCGTGTTTTGCTCCGCCGTGTGCCAAGTGGCGCTAGGCGAGAAACAAGTGGGCGTGAGAGTGGGATCGCTAAGGGGGTTGGGTCCATAGCACTGATAGTAATCAGCATAAAAACCCCGGGCATAATTCGTGTAATCGCCAAACTGTTCCACCTTGCGCGTCAAGTACCCGCCCGTGTACACGGCCTTTAAGTCACCAATCTTACCGTTTACCGTCCAGGCGGTGCTTGAGAAGGTGTCCTTATCATGCGCATTATTGAACAGCGTCACCTCTAAAGGATTGAGCTTTGCGCCATCCGACGCATTAGGCTGCTGGTAAAATACGCCCTGGGAATTGAGGTCCTGATATGACTGCGTAATCAAAACATCCCAGTCATCATTAAATTTATACAGACCCTCAACGCGCATACCCTGATAGGTCACCGGATTGATGGCTCGCGCGGCGATATTGTAATTATTGATAGCCGGGCTACCCGGCGGAACGCAAGACCCGTTGTTAGGCTGCCCATCGGGACACTGCCCGTTCGCATTAACAGGCAGAAACGCATTGCCAATACCGATATCCGTATTCTTGCGCGTAAATGTCGCCGGGACATTGTCGATGTAGCCGCCGCGTTGGTCTTGGTAAAGTACGGCCCGCAATGCCATATGATCTTCAATCAAAGGCAAATTCAACACCGCCGTAATATCTGAATTTGGATCCCCATGCGCGGTCGTTCCATAGCCTGCCTTGACACTGCCCTCCGTTACATTCAGTTTCGGCTCATTGGTAATATAGCGAATGACCCCCGCCTCAGCGCCAGAGCCGAATAATGTCCCTTGTGGACCTTCAAGTACTTCGATGCGATTAAGATCCGCGGCATAGATATCAAGATTGCGGTTGGGGAGTTGTGCCGATTGGTTGTCCAAATAAATCGCGACATTGGGGAATAGACCGGTCGCACCGCTGCCTTGACTCGCTTGCGAGCCCGCGCTTAAGCCGCGCATAAATACTTCGTTTTGGCCTGGCCCATTGCTTGCCGAGGTTACGTTCGGCAGGTACTTTATATAGTCATCGAAGGTGGTGACGTTCAATTGCTGCAATGTTTGAGCAGTAAAAGCCTGCATGGAAATAGGCACGTTTTGCATGCTCTCAGACCGCCGTTGCGCAGTGACCACGATTTCAGTCAGCGAGTCGCTAGCGCCACTATTGATGGCCGCCTGATCAGCAGCATAGGCGCCGCAAGCCGCACCACTGAGGATGGCTGATATTGCACACGAGATCTTCGAATTCATAGTTTTACCCTTTTTATTTCCCTAAACACGGCCGGTGGCCAAATCAAGCGCCCATGCTGACTGTACCTGCGTACCCCTGTCAAGTTTGTTGTTGTATCGGGACAACACTTGCCCCTTATGCTGAAGTTCGGCAATGTGTGGCTGTGCGTTCCAACGCCAGCAAATATTTGTCCTTGCTTTGGTTACAAATAACCACTATCAGCGATAGAGTACCAATAGGGTAATGCTTGATTGGTCCCAGTGTACCGACGTGGCAAATGTCGCCGGCAAACGCTGTGGCGCGTGGGTCTTTACGGACACGCGAACTTCTGCTTCCGTTGTTTTCGATAATTTGGAAGTCGGCGTCACAGTCAATGAAATCGTAGTTACACGGAAGTGGAGATTCCGTTCGGCAAACTAAAAACGTCTGCATACTATAGCTCAACGCGTTGCACACCCAATCAACAAGCGCTTTCCGCCCACCGTGGCAATATCCGATCGCACGCAGCCAAAAAATCCCACCAGGCCGGGCTGGGCTGCGAATCCTAAATGGCCGTCAGTGTGAAAAATATCTTCCAGGGTTTTCAGCAGCGAATAATGATTGAAGGGGGTGTTTGATACCGTTCCCGATTTTATCAGGGGCGATAGCAACACCGCGCCGGTTCGGTCTCCGCCAAAGTCCTGAAAATTGTAGGTGTCGCGCCCAAATTTTTCCGACTGCGGAAACAAGCCTAGGTTCGGACCCGGTTGCTCAGAGCAGCAAGTCTTGCCAGTATAAGTAGTAACCGTTCCGTCCGCGGTCGATGTGGCAGTAGAGTCGCCCTCGTCAAACATAATGATCAACAAGCCATTGCGGTAGGCTGCTGAAGCCTGAATCAGGGGCACCCATTTTTTTAAAAATAAATCCGCTGATACCAATCCCCCGGGCGCACCATCCACACAGGGTTCGTCGTGACCATCATTGCAAAGATTGGGAGTTATAAAGACCAGGTTGGGCGTGGTCTTTACCGACTTAAGCGCTTGCGGCAAAAGTTTGAGATTCACAACATTTGTTTGGCAGGTGGGTGAATCAATAATTGAATGGAAATAGTTAAAAGGATTATGTCGCGCAGCATACTGATCGCCATTCGGCACAGAAGGCGAGGGCTTTTCGGCTCCCTGAGTCAGATCTTTAGTGCTAATTGTTGGGTGAGCGCAGGTAGTTGCTTCACGACTTGGGTTATTCCCCATATCTTCCATGTAGCCATGCCAGGTCAACCCTTTCGCTTCTAATTGATCCACCAATGTTTTGGTGGAGGCGGGATAGACGCAGCCGTGACCCACCGCTTGGCCGTCTTGCGAGGGTCCGGTAGTCACAAAATCTTCAAAAACTTCACAATCATCGCGAATCTGCGGGGTCGCGCCTTGGCCGCTAATCATTGCAGTGTAGTTACCGAGACTGGCATGACTGGTGCCGAAATACTGGGCCAGTAACACCCCTTGCTGAGTCAAATTTTTCGACAAGTAGGGCGCTTCAGAATGAGACCCAAATGTCTTATCAAACCCTTCGTTCTCTAGCACGATGATAAATACATGTGAAATATTCGCCGTAGCCGCCGCGTGCGTGTGCCTATGCGCCTGTCCATGTTGATTAATGGGCATAGCAAACGCGGAATTCGTCGCCACTCCCAGTACGAGGGCTAGAATGCACCGTGGAATGCACCGTGGAATGCACCGTGGAATGAACCCTCGCGTGAAGCGCCCACCGATTGGTGTGCGGAGATATATCTGTTTCATCAGGACCTTCGCGGTCGCCGTCCGCGCGTTTCACTCTGGCTAGTGGATTCTTTGGGAGCGGGTAGGTCCACCACCTTGCGTAAATGGGTGTAGTCGGCGGTCTTGTGCGGTATAGCCATGGCTTCAATAAACAGCTGCTGAAAGCGCGGTTCAATGGCGGTTTCAACTTTTTCGATACGTCGCACCAAGCCTTCAATAACGCCCCGCGAGGTTGAATCCAGCAGGGCGATACGCGCTCCGGTACCTGCCGCATTGCCGGCTGAACGCACCTGGGCGAGGTCACAATCCGGCACCATCCCTAAAACGATAGCGTACTTGACGTCAATGTGACTGCCAAAAGCCCCCGCAAGCCGAATGCGATCCACATGATCGATGCCGAGCCGTTCCATCAAGAGCGCGACACCGGCATATAATGCAGCCTTCGCTAGTTGAATTGCGCGCACGTCATTTTGGGTAATCTTCATTTCCACTGTGCCCTGATGCAGCAGGTAAGCGAAGGTTCGGCCATTTTCTACGATGCGCGGCGAACGAGCCGCCAGTCTGCCGTCAAGCACCCCATCTTGATTGATGATTCCGGCGAGGTACATCTCCGCAATGATCTCAATAATTCCTGAACCGCAAACGCCCGTAATACCGGTCGCAGCCGACGCTTCCGCAAATCCAGGCTCGTCGGACCATAGATCCGATCCGATTATTCTAAAGCGCGGTTCCAATGTTTCTCGGCTAATGCGCACGCGCTCAATGGCGCCCGGCGCTGCTCGCTGACCACAGCTGATTTGAGCGCCTTCAAATGCGGGTCCCGTAGGACTGGAGCACGCCACTAAGCGTTGGCGATTTCCTAAAATAATTTCAGCGTTGGTACCCACATCGACCAGTAAAGTCATTTCATCGCTAAGGTCGGGACGCTCCGAGAGCACCATACCCGCAGCATCCGCTCCCACGTGACCCGCGATGCAGGGCAGCACATAAATACGCGCGTTACGATGCAACTTAAAATCGATTACATTGGCGCGCAGCGTGAGCGAATGATCGGTGGCAAGCGCGAAGGGCGCTCCCCCTAGTTCAACTGGGTCAATGCCCAGTAACAGATGATGCATGATCGGATTCCCGACCAACGTTGCTTCCAGAATATCTTCGTGAGAAATGCCTGCAATACGCGCCACATCGACCGCAAGTCCGCATAGAGCCTCGCGCACGGCGATGGTCATAAGGACCGCGCCGCCCGGATTCATCATGGAGTAGGACACGCGACTCATGAGGTCTTCGCCGAAACGAATTTGTGGATTCATGACACCCGCGGATGCGACCACATCACCACTGACAAGGTCACAAAGATGGGCCGCGATCGTGGTCGAGCCAATATCGACCGCAAGCCCAAAGGCTCGCTCATGTAAACCCGGCCAGACGCCAATGATTTGCTTCGCCGCGTGGACCGCAACCGTGACTTGCCAGTTACCTTTGCGCAATACGGGTTGTAATACCTGCAATACCGCAAGATCAACGGCGAGGTCCTTTAATTCCCACTCGGCTTCCAGCGCCTCGTACAAGCGGCGTAAATCGCCGGATGGATCATGCATATCCGGCTCTTTCACTTGTACATAGTGCAATCGCACCACTGGATTTAACTCTATGGCACGGGCGTCAGCCTCTTTTCGCACCACTTGACGATGCACTTGGCTGCTCGCGGGGACGTCGATAACCACATCGGCTTCAACTCGGGCAGAGCACGATAGGCGTCGACCAGCAGCGAGCGGCGCACGCTTCGAGAAGCGAAGTTCGGGTTCACTGAAGGCGGATAGACTTGCGTTCGACGAAGTGACTCCGTGTTTCGCGAACTCACCCTCAGCGACTAAGACTTGGCACCGTCCGCACAAACCCCTTCCGCCACACACCGAATCAATATCGACCCCAAGACTGCGCGCGGCCTGGAGCAAGGGCGTACCCACAGCAAAATGCCCCCGCTTACCGGAGGGGGTAAAAACCACCAAAGGATCACGAGCGCTCATTAACAAATGTTCAAGCGGGACGCTTACGATGGCCACCTTCGCGACGACCGCGCGGCTCCCCCGGAGCACCGGTACCCGGCGGCGGTACGTCACGAAAGCGTCGAATCCAACGCGCACAGTCCGGATCATGTCCCAACATCACATCCGCACCCATACAGGCTTTAACCACTTCGACATGCAAAGGATTAGTAATCGCCGAAGTAAGACCTGCACCCATCGCCATGGTCAGAAACGCGCTATTAATTCCATCGCGATTGGGTAAACCGAAACTCACGTTAGAGGCCCCACAAGACGTATTCACTTTCAGTTCAGTGCGCAGTCGATGCACCAAACGCATCACTTGTACTCCCGCTTTGTTGATCGCGCCAATGGGCATGACCAAGGGATCGACCACCACGTCGCTGGCCGGAATACCATAATCCATGGCTCGTTCGACGATTTTTTTAGCGACTGCAAAACGCACATCCGGGTCTTCTGAAATACCGGTCTCGTCATTCGAAATCGCAATCACCGCGGCTCCGTATTTCTTCACCAATGGCAGGACAATTTCCAATCGCTCATCTTCGCCGGTCACAGAATTCACCAAAGGCTTACCTTTGTAGACCGCAAGACCGGCCGCGAGGGCCTCCACAATGGATGAGTCAATACACAGTGGCACATCAGTAATTGACTGCACCAACTGTATCGCACGTGCCAGGATCGCCGGTTCATCCGCAAGAGGTATTCCAGCGTTGACATCCAACATGTGCGCACCGGCTTCGACCTGGGCACGCGCATCGGCTTCGACGCGCGTAAAATCGCCCGCTGCCATTTCGGCTGCCAAAATCTTGCGTCCAGTGGGATTAATCCGTTCACCAATAATGACGAAGGGTCGATTAAAGCCAATAACGACTTCTTTGGTGGCGGAACTAATAATGGTATCGGTCATGATGCGATCCTGTTAGAAGAAACGGTGACGTCGCCTGATGCTGAGCCGTCGCGTCTAGGGTACCAGGGTGCGCGACCTTGCAGGACGCCGGATCGATCTACAATTTCGGCGACAGATTCTTCCTGGCGATAAGCCATGATGTGGACTCCGCTGATACCGCGGATTTCACGGATAGCTTGAATTAACTCAATACAGATTTTACGCCCTTCTAGCGCTTGATCTTGAGCGCCACTTAACCGCGCAATGGTCGCATCCGGCACATGCATGCCCGGCACATTTTTTCGCATCCATTCGGCGGTTTTGGCTGAACGCAAAGGACCCACCCCGACAATTATGTAAATTTTATCGAGTAGTCCAAGTGCCACAACCTGGTCCATAAACTCGACCAGCAAGGGCAAATCATACACGTACTGGGTTTGGATGAACTGCGCACCCGCCACGACTTTCTTGGCGAGCCGCTGCGCCCGCCATTCATGCGGCAGTCCTGACGGATTTTCAGCCGCGCCAAAAAACACGCGTGGCGCATAAGATATTTTTCGACCGCTTTGAAAATGACTCTCGTCGCGCATAGTGCGAGCCATATCGAGTAAGGATACGCAATCGAGGTCAAATACCGCCTTAGCCTGTGGGTGATCGCCGGCCTGTACACCATCGCCCGTCAGGCACAGCATATTGCAGACGCCCATGGCGGCTCCGCCCAAGATATCGCCCTGAATTGCGATGCGATTTTTATCGCGACAAGAGATCTGCATAATGGGGGCGTAGCCAATACGAGTCAGTAAAGCGCACACCGCAAGACTCGACATATGGCAATTTGCGCCACTACCATCGGTGGCATTGATCGCATCCACATACCCGTCAAAAACTCGCGCACGTTTATAGACTTCTTCGGGATCCGCCGAATCCGGCGGTGCAAGCTCAGTAGTCACCGCAAAACCACCCGCACGCAATACCCGCTCGAAACGTCCCGGCGAAGTATGCCCGGGGAGAATCGGCAACGGATAACCAGGTACCGGTTCGTCTTCGAACTTCACTTAATGAGCACTCTTCTCGCGCACGACGCGTAGCCAGGACGAGCGACCTTGTTGTCGCTGATCCACCGCGTATTGCACTTGTCGCATGGCTTCGACACCACCGGGGATTTTTGCGCTACCGTGGTACGCTTCAACCCATACGCACTTCATATCGGGTTTAACCTCGCAATTGCCGTCCGCACGCACGCCGCCGCAGGGTCCATTGCGCAAGGTCTTTGGGCAATTCATCGGACAGGACATGCCTGTCGAACTCAGCACGCATTGACCGCACATCTTGCAGTCGAACAATAAGCCCTTGACCGCTTGCTCGATGACCGCGACGGGACGCTCTATGCGTTCATAGCCTAGTCCGCGAAACACGCCGCTCATCCGGACCAACAACGACTCAAAGTGGTTATAAAACTTGTGCAAGCCGCGCGCATGTCGCACCGACCATTGCCTGACCGCATACATTTAAGACGCCTCAGGGGGTCGAGTGCCAGCGGATGGAGCATTCAGGCCCTTAGTGCGAATCAAACGCTCAAGGTCCGCATCGGTATATTTTGTTTCTAGCCGCGCGGCTTCCGCAGTCGCTACAGCTTGTAAATCTTCGCCGCAAGGGGCTGGGGCGCTGCGCGCCCAATCGGCGAGATACGCATCGGAGCTACCCTTGCCTGCGCGCATAGCGGCACGATCAACTGCCTCTTGGAAACGCTGTGATAATTGGACCTTGGCGGTTTCACGACCGCGCTTGACGATCACCTGCGCCGGGATGTCGCGCCAAGAAATAATTATTAGTGATGCCATGTGAGGGTGTGTTCCTGGGAGGTTGTGGCGATCTTTAGAGAATCGCCTAGCGTGCCGTAACCGGTGTCAATATATTGGTATTGCAAGCCCATGCGCCTCGCTATAGCGCGGCCGTGTTCCCTGGAATCGTCACCGGGGGATTGAGCGAGGTAGACAAGCTTGTGATAATTACCGAAGTAAGTGGCAAACAATTCGGGGTGACGGTCAAGGCCTAATCCTTGAATCACTAACCGTTCAAAATGACGCAAAAGAAAATCAGTGAGATAAAAAGTACCAGGCTCAGCATCGGCTAGCTCGGCGAAAACTTTTGCGGTCGCGAAAAATTCGTAACAATGCGCGCCGGGAATTCGTTCCACTCCTTCCTCTTGCAACACGACATCAAGCAATCCACCCGTACCACAATCGGCATACGCGACGAAAATACTGCGGTATTGACAGCGGGAGCTGCGGATCAGCGCGCGTACGGCGCCCGGTATTTTTTTAGGAGTATTATGCAACTCGGCTGGCAAACAACGCACGTCGAGTGCATCCCAGTGATTGAGGCGTCGCAACGCAATGATTTCATGGGCAAGCGCTCCACATGCGATCACTAGTAAACTTTCGCTCTTCTGCGCCACGGCGCTCTGCACTAGTGAGCTGCCGCGCTCGCTCGTCGCGCCGCGATCAATCCTTTGGCGGTCTCCACGGCAACGGCTGCATCGCGGCAATAGGCGTCGGCGCCTACTGCTTTGCCGAATTCTTCGTTAAGCGGTGCGCCGCCCACGAGCACAATGAACTTATCGCGAATACCGCGTTCTTTCAACGTATCGATCACGACTTTCATATAAGGCATGGTGGTGGTGAGCAAGGCCGACATCCCTAAGATATCGGGCTTATGTTTTTCCAACGCGTCCAAATATTTCTCTACTGCGTTATTGATACCAAGATCGATCACTTCAAATCCTGCGCCCTCCAGCATCATCGAGACTAAGTTTTTCCCGATGTCATGAATGTCACCCTTGACCGTGCCGATCACAATTTTACCGATAGGCTCGACGCCAGTTTCTGCCAGTAGCGGTCGAAGAATTTCCATGCCGCCCTTCATCGAATTGGCAGCCAGCAATACTTCGGGAACAAATAGGATGCCGTCTCTAAAGTCGATGCCGACGATGCGCATGCCTTCGACCAGAGCATCATTGAGCACGCGCTCCGCTGACCAACCGCGTTTCAAAAATATATGCGTCGCTTCCTCAACCTCGGCTTTAAGGCCGTTGTAGAGGTCGTCGTGCACCTGTTCGGTGAGTTCCTCGTCGTTGAGCGAGGCTAAATCAAACTCAGCTTCCGACTCTGACATTATCGTCTCCCGCGTTTTTGTGAGCAGCCGCAGTATCTTACGCGGCTCTTATTGCGATTCATGTTAAGTCCGCGTGGATTTTGAGACTTGCAGAATCGCGACAGCAGTATATCAGGAAGCGACATGTTAGGTGATCGGTGGGGCGCCGCCCTCCGATATACGTCTGGCCACATATGAGTCCAATGCCTCGACAATCGCCACGTCGCGGGGAGGTGCCACATATTGCGCCAGTGTGTTTTGCCATATTGTCGTCGCGCGTTGGGTTGCGGTCTTCGCGCCATCATCGGCCCAGCTGCCATAGTTACGCCAATCGGAGACCAAGGGTGCATAAAAAGCGCTGCGGTAGCGTTCCATCGTGTGCGCACAACCAAAGAAATGGCCACCTGCACCTACCTCAGCCACTGCCTCAACGGCTAGATCGGCGGGCGTCGCACCGACGGGTTGAAACATCTCCGCAAACATTTGCAGCATTTCAATATCTAGAATAAATTTCTCATACGAGGTGGTGAGCCCACTCTCAAGCCAACCTGCTGCATGCAAAATAAAATTGCAGCCACCGAACAGTGCGCCCCACAAACTCATCTGAGATTCGTACACGGACTGCGCATCAGGGGTGTTCGACGCGGTGGCGTTGGAGGAGCGCCACGGCAAACCGAGAAAGCGTGCCATTTGTCCTGCTCCAAAGGCCGCCTTTACGTACTCGGGCGTACCAAAAGCAGGTGACCCCGACTTCATATCTACATTGGAAGTAAAGCTCCCGTACACCACCGGTGCGCCTGGCCGCACAATTTGCGCCAGAGTCAGTCCGGCCAACGCTTCTGCATGCGCCAAGGTAAGTGCGCCCGCGATGGTCACCGGTGCCATCGCACCCGCCAGTGTAAAGGGCGTAATAATCAGCACCTGACCCGCTGTGGCAAAATCGATAATGCCATCGGCCATCGGTATATCGAGCTGTAACGGTGAGTTGGTATTAATAATGGTGTAGGTATAGGGGCGTTTTTTAAACTCGTCGAGCGAGATACCGTGCGCCAAACGAATCAGCTCAAAATTATCCGCTACTTGTTTGTGCCCGCGTGAGAACACTAAAGGAATTTTATCGGACAGTATTAATTGCGCCCGGGTAAATTCCAAATGACGATTTTGAACCGGAATATCCTGAGGTTCGGTCGCGCCTCCCAACACATGAATCACCTCGAAGCTCTGCGAGAGTTTCATCAAGTTACAAAAATCCTCTAAGGTGCCGGGACGTCTTCCGCCTGCGGTGTCCATAATATTGGGCGGCCCAGAAGTGGGTGCAAAGGCCACGCAGCCTTCTGACAACGGTACATGTCGCTCAGGGTCGACTGAATGCATGGTGATATCACGCGGCGCGCTCGCAATTGAACGAGTCACTAATTCGCGGCCCAGCCTCACAATTTGAGTCGCCTCATCGACGTCGGCACCGGCTTGGGAATATAAGCGACGGGCATCGTCGGATAAAACTTTCATGCCTTGAGTCTCTAACATCCCTAAGGCCGCGTCGTGTAGCGACGCGACTTGGTCATCCGAGAATACTTTCATCGGCGTAAACGGATTACGCAGGTGTCGATACGAGCGGGTACGATCCACCACGGCGTGACTAACTTCACTGCCTGTGGGTCGGCGACGATTGCGGCGACCGCTCGATTCTTCAGGTATTTTGCTCAAAATATTACTCCAGCCTTGATTAGGGACACTCAATCGACGGCAACAGTGGGGGTCTAGATTTTTTAGAAACAGTCACATTTTTTTATTATGGACGTCGTCTGATAGCTCAGTCATAGTTTTTTGCACTTCGGCATGAAGATCCGGCAAGGACACAAAGATTGTCTTCCAGACGATATCCAAGTCCACTTTGAAGTAACCGTGCGCAACCGCATTGCGCATCTGATATGCAAACGCTAGAGGCAATTCCGGGTGCGCTGCAGCGAACTCCAAATAGTGCGTTTCAATGTTGTGGCAAGCCTCACCGATCACCTCAAAGTTACGGATCACCGCGTCTTGAGCCATTTGGTTCGCTTTGAAATCCACTTCACTCATGTCCGTGGTATAGCGGTCGATGCGCTCGATAGCTTCAACGATGTGCTTTAGGTAGTCGTGGAGTCGCTGCTGATCGCGGCTCATACGGGCAGGGCCTCAGCAAGCACTGCGGCGCGAAATCTCTCCGGTAGAGCTTTGGGGGTCAATACATCGACAGACACACCGAGCAGCTTGTGCAATTCGTGACGAATCGCGCCAATGTCAAACAACGTTGTCTCTGGGGTCGGATCAATAAGGATGTCCAAGTCGCTTCGCTCGGTATCTAGGCCACGCAGAGCGGAGCCAAACACGCGGGCGTTGCGTCCGTTATGAGCTTCCACGACGCTACGAATAGCAGCACGGTTTAATCGAAGCGCGTCAGAAGGTTTCACAGATGTACCCCACATTTAATTCCGAATTTATTATACGACAACGGCATTTAGCCGGTGTGACCGACCACGGGTCGGCCGGTGGCCACTGATCGCGCGGTGGCTTCCGCAAGATAATCGTCCGCCGCATTTTGAGCGCGTTTCTCGAAAACTTCAGTCTCGACGTGAGGATCAGCCGCCCCGGCACGGCGTGCTGCGGCTAGGGCTAGTTCGCTTGATACACGTTTTGCGTGCATCAGCGCCGGTGCGAAGTCGGGATAGTCTTTAAGTCCCGCCGGATCATGCACGCGAAACACTTTAAAGGTCGGTTGATTGACGAGAATATTGATGGTTTGGGAAACCACGCCGGCGACCGCACCCACCGCATTGCACACTTCGGCATGCTTAGGGATTGATAAGGGTGCTCCTAAGCGCCGTGCTACCTCCGGGTAGTACGCACTCACCGGTGCGCCAATGGCCACCAAGGGGCGCGCGAGTTCAAATTTTACGTGGAGTAGGGCGGAGAACTTACGACCCGCAACTATCTCTTCAACTAGCTTCTCGCCCAAATTTCCCCAGCTGGCGGTACGCTCGATGCCCGGATCCTGAGCCAGCGCCGCTTCAAGAATGGCGCGACCGGTAGCGCGCACCACGTGCTCATAAGTGCGTTCGCTTATATTCTCAGGACTCGCCGCGGCGCCGCGTGCACGGGCATTACGCTCATAGGTCGCCAGAATGCGTGCCCCATACACGGCGGCTTCGCGGCACCAGCCCGATTGACGATTCAATACATGCATCGCGTCGCTCGGCGTGAAGGCCGCCAGCGTGACCAGCCGCGCGTCCGCAAGTCGGTGCAAGGCCGCCAGACCGGAACCATTGCGCACCACGGCCGACACTTGCAAAGGCTCGGTGCCAAGAGACTCCAAAACGCGTCGTTCAAGAATTGACAGGGATTGCTGGGGCTTGCGCTCTGGATTGCGAAACGCGAATTCCGTGGCGTGATCGGGTAAGCGATCCAATTCGGCGATCGCGCTAAGCGCTGTGAGCAACACGGGAAATTTTTGCGCCAACAGGCTTAAGGGCATGGCCTTGCGCGGACCAACACACAGCTGCATTTGCCGGCTGAAATGCACTTCGCTATCGCCGCCCAGTCCATAGGTGCGCGCATCGACCGCCTCAACCATCGTGCGCCAAATGCCGACCAATGCGCCTTCACTACTGATCGCGGGACGACCATTCGACACCACGGCAATATCGGTGGTGGTACCCCCCATATCTGAGACGATGAAGTCTTTTAAACCACTTAAGAAACTTGCGCCCACCACGCTGGCGGCGGGTCCCGACAGTATCGTTTCCACGGGATACTCAAGCGCGATGTCGGCCTTCATCAACGAGCCGTCCCCTTTAACAATCATCAAGGGGGCATTGATCGATTCCTGCTGGATGACTTGCAGTAGCGCTTCGATAAGATGCCGTATCTGGGGTGTTAGCCGCGCATTGAGCGTCGCGGTCAGGGCACGACGTGGCGCGTCTAATTTTGAACTCAATTCATGGGCACAGGTCACGGGCTTTGGCGAGAGCTTGCGGATAATTTGGCGGGCACGAATTTCATGGGTGGGATTGCGGACCGAAAAATGCGCCGCCACGGCGAAAGCCTCGACCTGGTGGCCGTGCTCCTTGACCGCCGTTTCGATTCCCGCATCATCAAGAGCATTGGTCTCATCACCAGTCGCGGAATGCCCACCATTGATCAATACCACGACGCTACCGCCGCTGTTGGTTAATCCACAGCGTTCCACCATCTGGGAGTCAAAGCCAATTAATAGCGTACACACGGGACTAAAGCGACCTTCAACTACCGCATTGGTTGCGAGTGTGGTTGATACGGAGACAAGGGTAATGTCGCTGCTAGCGCCGGTAGGTAGCATCTCAAGCACCGAGTGGATTGCTTGCCGAATCCCGATCGCGAGGTCCCAAGGCGTGGTCAGGGCTTTTGCGCTGGCAATGACCAGCCCTTCGGACAATAAGACGGCATCCGTATAAGTGCCGCCGGTGTCGAGGCCGAGCCTTAGATCTTTACTCGGCATTGATACCTAACCAGGCGACTGCGCTTAAAATGGCCGCCGCCGCCCCAATGAGGAAAGCCGCATGCCATTCATGTTGGCCTGAAAGATAGGCCACTATAGGAATTCCAATAATCCCCCCTAGGTTACCGCCGGTATTCATTACGCCACCCGCAATCATGGTGTCGCCCTTAGCGACCGACATCACGGTTCCCCAGTAAGAACCTTCTGTGAGCTCAATACAGAAAAAACTACAGGCCAGCGCGAGCA
The DNA here is from genome assembly GCA_043784265.1 of Gammaproteobacteria bacterium. Classification (GTDB taxonomy): domain Bacteria; phylum Pseudomonadota; class Gammaproteobacteria; order Steroidobacterales; family Steroidobacteraceae; genus Bog-1198. The sequence goes on from JAYVYN010000108.1 coordinate 21,752, forward strand.
CTGCCAAATACGGATTATCTGCATTGACCCCCATCAATAAAAACACACCGGCGCTCGGTAGGGACAGGAGGGGTACCCACCGGTAACCCCAACGCAGTCCAAAGCGCTTGCACAGCACGCCGGTCAATACGCCACCGACGCCTGCGCCAAGGCCTGCCGCCAATGGCGGAGTCGTCGCCAGCCAGCCACTCTCCAAGAGCGAGAAGTGTCGTTCTTGCACCAGATATAAGAACACCCAATTCGAGAGTAAGTAGTAGGCATAATTCATTGACACATAGGAAATCGCTAACAAGAACACGTTTCTATTGGTGATCGAGGCCCACACGCGCTTCAAAGTGATTGCACCAGTCACTTGTTCCTGGCTACGATCCCCAATGGTCGCCAATTCTGCGGGCGATACTCGTCTGTGCTCGCGCGGCGTATTACGTCCATACCAAGCCCAACCAGCGATTACGAGCAGCGCTGGAATTGAAGTCCACAATAGCGAGCGTTGCCAACCCACCTTAAGCATTAGAGTCGCAATCAAGGGGGCCGTCAGAGCAGCCCCAAGACCTAACCCCATGGATTGTAGACCCTGAATGAAGGACCAGCGCTCAGGCGGAAACCACGCTTCAAACACGCCGGCTGAAATCGGGAAAATGGCTCCTTGTGCAACGCCTAAAAATAATTGCACGCATAACAAAGCTAGAAATAGTCCTTGTCCGTTTAACAGCACGGGAGCGAGGGGTGTCGCGATAGTCGCAAAAAATGCGGCCAGTCCAATGATCGTAAACCCTAGGCGCGCACCAAAACGTTGGCCAAAGATGCCGCCGGGTAATTGGAAAAGTGCATAGCCAATTACGAAAGCTTGTTCCAGCCAGCCGATCTGCAACTGGCTTAAATGCAATTGCGGCATCATTTGATCCGCCACAATGGTCAGACTTTTTTGCTGGAAATAGGCGATGAAACCAAAGCCGAATAGAAACGAGAATATGCGCCAGCGAACGTGCGAGGAGTAGAGGGGGGTCTTGGCGATCGGCACGAATGACATTCCAATCATCGATTGAGCGCGACTTTAAGCGGTCCTAGCCAGGGTTCGAAATTGCGCCACTGATCAATACCCTCACGACTTATGGGTTTTCGGACCTGCTCGGAGCTGGCGGTACGAATACTGCGCTCGGTTTTATAAAACTCCAGGCAAGCGGGTTCAAACTCAAGGTCGCAGAACTCTAACAGGCGGCGGACATTGCCTTCAAGATCATCCACGAGGTCTTCGTGCTGCACGCGCAATATCTTACCTGGAAGCACAGAGTTCCAGTGCTCCATAAGCTCTAGGTAGCTACCGTAGTAGCGCGCGATGTCATCAATGCTATACGTAAATTCTTGACCCGAGGCGAACAACTGTTTGAAATTGCTAAAACAACAAGCCATGGCCTCGCGACGTGCATCGATGATCTTAGCGTTAGGTAGCATGAGATGTATCAGGCCAATATGCCGAAAGTTGTTAGGCATTTTGTCGACAAAAAACGGCTTATTAGTTCGGTATATGCGCGTATCGTTAATGTACTTTTTGCCTATCTGAAAAAATTCATCCGCTAACATATCAGTCATAATTATCGGGTAGCGTGGGTTGGCAGCGTTTACTTCACGCCCCTGCAGTCCCTGTACTAATCGCGCTATATCCGCGAGTTCCATAGTGCCCTCGACCTCACTATGCGAAGCAAGTATTTGTTCGATCAGTGTTGAACCAGAGCGCGGTAGCCCCACGATAAATATCGGAGCGTTGCTGGCAAAACCCACAGCGTGTCGATTATCAAAAAATTGCCGGGTACATACCTCAATCTGCAATCTCGCATTGCGCTCGATCGGTTCTGGACGGTAGTAAATTTCAGATTTCTTTAAAGCATTGCCACGCTCGTAGTATTGGTAAGACTCTGCGAAGTCGGCGCGATCCTCCAGTGCCTTGCCCAAGGCAAAGCATAGGTGATATCGATCTTCAGACTGGAGTATATCCGCGGCCACTTGGCTACGCATACGCTCAATCTCGTCGTTCGAGAATCGATAGGTTTTAAGGTTGGCCAAGCTCCAATAGGCGTCACCATAACTAGGCCGAGCAAGCATTGCCGCATGATAGGCGTCTACGGCTTCTTTGGGGCGCCCCATGGTTTTCAAAGAATGCGCAATCGAAAGATGAATATCGGCAGCCTGCGGTGCATCAACCAGGAGCTCGCGATAAATATTGAGCGCGCGCTCATGCTCGCCGAGTCCTACTTTCGCGGTTGCAAAAGTCGTCTTATACATGCGGTTGTTGGGTTCAACTCTTAATAGGTTTTCGAGTTCCTGGACAGCCTGCAAATGCTTGTGTCGCTGTAATAAGGCGCGCGCGTAGTCATAGCGTGCTGCTTGGTAATCCGGTGCCAAGACCAAGACGGCTTCGAGTAATTGCTCCGCATCGTCTGGGGCATCTTGGGCAAGCCCAATCCTTGCCAATAAACGCATTGCCTCAACATGATTCCCATTTTTCAGGAGATAGTCGCGGACTACGCGCTCCGCTAGCGCAAGGTCTCCATCGGAAAACAGGGTGGTAGCCGTTACGATTTCAATTGGCAGCTTGTTTAGAGTAGCTACGTGCGCGGCAGCTGTTTTTTCGTTTGCCGCTTGTCCAGTTATGCGAAATAGGGTTTGTAAGGTACCCCAACTTGCCGGCAGCGCTGGATTGAGATTCACAGCCACCAGGAAGGTTTCAATCGCCCGCGAAGCGTCGCGCATGGAAACATAACAATGGCCACGCTCTTGAAATAGTCTGCTGTAGGAAGGGTGCAGGCGCTGAAGTTTTTCGAGCGTATTGAGAGCCTCGGGCAATCTCTTTAAATAGCGAAAGCTGACCGCCATCATGTAGAGCACATCACGGTTTTCGGGTACTACACTAGCTAGCCCGTCGCACGCTATCAGAGCTGACTCAAAATGGCCCTTTTCCAGAAGGCCGCGAATGCGCTGCGTTTCCAACTCCACCGGGGACTCGGCTAGATTAACTACCGTTGATTCCATTTCCCTTCCGAAAAAAAAGCGAGCAATTGCCCGCCTTCAAATCTACGGCAGCCCACCTGTGTGGTGGGCTGCGTATCCGCTGGATTTAGCTTTAGAACTTGTAGCTCATCTTCACACCGATCACGCGTGGTCGAAGCACTGTTTCCGCGACCACGAATTGTCCAGTGTTGGTATATACGCTGGCGCTTGAATTGCTTAAGTTCTGTGCGAACAAGTGTGCTGCCCAAGCGTCCTTCGCTACACCAATTGATGCATCGTAGGTCGTATATGCCGGATTTTCGAACCGAAGGGTGGTGGTATTGACGCCACCCGCAGAGATAGAAGGGTTACTCCCGCCTTCAGTGAACGAATGGCCAATATGCGAACCGCCAACTTGAACGAACGCGTTGTAATTATTGACCGACCACTCATAGCGTACCCGCAGGTTGAATTGCACCGGGGGTGCGTTAGCACTGGGTCCGCCAACGGGTCCGAATAAGTTGTTCAGTGGCTTACATACAACCGCACCAGCCGACCCTCCACAAGCTTGGGTGATGGGTTGTTTATAATTAACACTGAGGGGATTGCTGTCAACCAGCGCCGGCGAATTGGTCTGCTCACTGCGATTCCAGGACGCTGCACCCTGAACCGTCAACCCCGGTACGACAACGGCCACAACCGATGTTTCTAATCCACGGATGCGGTAGTTTTGGCCATTTGTGCCGAAAGTCAAGTTACCGGTCTCGCCCGGATCAAAGAATGCGACCTGAACGTTATCCCAATTCTCCTGGTACAAGGCACCATTGAACTGTAGACGATGGTTCAGGAATTCCGTCTTCCACCCCAATTCATTGTTAGTCAGATCGTCAGATCGGTAGGATTGCGGTAAGCAAAACTGCGGTAGGAGATCAGGTCCTTTGATATGACAACTGTTAGTGCGATTAAATCCACCCGGACGAAAGCCCTGCGACCAAGTGTAATAGAGCATAACATCGGGCGTGATATGCCAGGTCAGGTTGGCGCGACTCTTGAATCCAGATTCTTTGGAAGTTAGGTTTCTCTTATCTAAG
>JAYVYN010000109.1:0-33730 GCA_043784265.1 Gammaproteobacteria bacterium
GCATAATGGCGGCAAATCGGTACTGCGAGAAGCATGAGCGGTGAGAGGGGAACTCAGGAAACTGAGGACGATCGCGCTGGATTGTCAGCTGACTAAAGACATAGAAATGGAGCTGCCCGTGCTACACATTGGGCGGAAGCAACATGGTGTTGCTGTGCGCGTTCAAAGAGTACTGCGCGCTCTTATTCTTTAAAGGGCTCTTGCTTAAGGATGAACAGCGTATATTAATTCAACAAACCAAAAATGTGCAGGCCGCGCGCAAGATCCGGTTTGCTAACATGGGCGAAGTGGTGAAAATAGAACACGTAGTAAAAGCCTGCATCCAAGAAGCCATTGCGGTCGAGGAATCGGGTCTGCAAATCCAGCATTGGAAGACCGCAGAATTTGAACTGCCCGACGAATTCAAGAAAAAACTCAAGGAACAACCTAGTCTGAACAAGGCGTTTTATGCGTTGACACCCGGACGTCAACGCGGATACTTGATAGACGGGAATTGGATGATTAAAGTGGAAGGTGGGCGATTTTTCCCCTTAGACGCTGCCAAGTTGCGTTAAACGCTAGCGGCTGCTTGGGTACGGACTGCTGCTAAGGTACGGACTGCTGCTAAGGTGTCTTGTCTCCTTGAGTGGAGGAGAAGTTAAAGACGTTCAATAAATTTATCCGCAGCAATGATTGGGCAAATAAATGTGTCCGCAAGAGTCGGTAAACCAGCGTCGCTGCTGATGAGGAAATTAGCTTTGCCAGCCATAGCTTAAGTATAGAAACGGCCAATCGCCTTTATCTCGACAGTGAATGGATTTAGGCAGCTTAGTTGGTAAATTGCCTGTGCTGCAACAAGGCGGATAATCAGATAACAATGCGGTTTGAGGCGTTGCTGAAAGTTTAAATTTTGGGTACGTCAATACTCAAATGAGTTCACTCGCGGTTTCGTTGCAAACCAATGGCAGACATTCTCCGCCTTGCCAATCTCGGATTTACTCAAGTTCAATTCAGCTAGTTTAGCGCGAACAACATCGCTGGTTGAATGCGCACGGGAGGTGGCACGAGCTGTCCGTTGCGTGCCTCCACGTCGAAATACTCGGCACACCCAACTTGTGCAATCATTGATTTCGGCAAGGTCAGTTGATTTTTTGCAGTCATCTTGGCAAGCATTTCATTCTCCAAGACAAAGTAAGGATTCATTACTTTAAGCGAAGTGCTAGTCATTTTCAGGAATGAGTATGGCTCGTAGGAAATGTGTGGATTTAACAAATCGTGTGTAACGCAATCGGTAAAATTAAGGTCCCAGTCGCAAGATTAATTCTACTAATCTAACGGTCCTGGATTTCATTGCCCGTTATTGTAAGTCGCCAGTTGATTGACGCGCTGACGAAAATAATTAAGTTGCAGCAGGTATAAATTTCGTCAAAAATGCACCAACTTCGTCGCGTAACCCCGCAATAAGGGTAAATCGTCGCTTGTACATTGCCCTTTTTCGACTAGGAGCGTCAGCAATTTCTCGCGCTTGTAGTGTCAAGGGTACATCCCAGTTTCCGTCGGGCATCGGTTGCGCACCTAACTCCTGAAAAAAATTAATCCAAAGCGGTTCCTTTAAATTGAGTGGGAAAAAATTCGGAAGTGCTCGATTGATATGCGTCGAGGTAAATTCAAGGTCGTATGAGTAGTAAGTAAACAATTGTCTTAAACTCAATCGAGGATCGAGAAACATGAACATCAGAGGCCGGAAAAGAATCGGGTGCCGATCCATTGCCGGGCGTACCCATGGACATTTCGTTACTGATTCATCTACCAGCGCCCGAAATCTTCGGGAGCGCGCGACTGCCCACGCAAGGCTCGCGCGTCTGCCAATGTTGAGGAGCTTGGTACTTTCTACGGATAGCAGCGTTTTATATTCCGGCCAAGGCGCACTCAATACCTGCATTTACGTTGTCTCCGGTAGTAATTTAGTACTTCCGGTCACGGCCGAAATCCACGCCAGTGTTTATACGTATTTTTAAGTAAATATGTGTAAATTGGTAACCTGCGACCGCTGCACAGCGGCCACCAATGCTGTGGCGATTAGCGCTAGACTTAAAACTAGTGGCTGGCGGCCCACTCGCGCAGTTTGCCGGCCAGTTGATCGATGCCGCGTTGGCGTGATTCGCGTGCACCCCAGGCAGTATGGGGAGTCACAATGACTTGGTGCAGATCCGCAGCTAGCAGCGGATTATTTGATAGCGGCGGCTCTTCTGCTAAGACGTCGATGCCCGCGCCGCCAAACCGGCCCGCACGCAGCGCCTCCGCCAGCGCCTCTGCATCAACCAATGCGCCACGCGCAGTGTTGATCAATATTGCGTCTTTCTTCATACGTGCGAGTTCAGCACGTCCGATCATGCCACGCGTGTCTACATTCAGTGGGCAATGCAGGCTCAGCACATCGACTTCGGGCAAAAGGTCGGCGAGATCGTGGCGTCCGGGTTCAGGCTTGCTGCCGCGGCGGTTGGCAATACGCACTTCCATTCTGAACGCGCGAGCGAGATCGGCTACCGCGCGGCCCAGTTGGCCGTAGCCGACGATGCCAAATACGAGGCCAGCAAGTTCGCGAATGGGGTAGTCGGTGATCGCTTGCGGCGAGCGCTGCCATAGGCCGGCTTTCAGGTCTCGATCGTATTCCACTAAATGGTGAGTCAAGGCCAGTAATACCGCGAATACGTGCTGGGCGACTGAAGGTGTGCAATAGTCGGTGATGTTGAAAACCGAAATGCCGCGTGCGCGGGCGACCTCAAGGTCGATGTGATTGGTGCCGGTCGAGGTTGTGCCGATGCAGCGCAATTTTGGCGCCGCTGCGAATGCCGCGGCATCTACGCGCTGTGCGTTGAGTAGTAGTACCTCGGCGTCGCGAATTCGCTGGTGCAGTTGGTCTGGGTCAGTGTGCGGCCATAGGCGCAAATTCGGCAGAACCGATCGCAGCGCGCTTAAGTCGAGCGTCTGCTGCGAATCAACGGTTCCAAAATCTAGAAATTCGGCGTTTAACAAGCGGGATCCTGATAGCTATTTATATAGAGATGTTAACCGGCGCTTGTCAGAGGTGCTCTGTTGTTGTCGGGCTAGATTCTATCAGGCCGTTAATTCCCTTTGCGATTAGTCTCTAAAACCTATATTTTTACGTATTAATTGTCTTTTGAACCTATAAAGAGTATAAGTATAGGTAATATGAAACTTGAGATCTACATCGACGAAGCCTGGCAGGCGTGCGCCGAGATTGACTTGGTGGACAGCAATAAGGCTTCCCGCTATGGCAGGCTTTCATTTCGTTATGTGGGCAAATACGCTCCGCAGTACATGTTCGTAACCGACATCCGAGCCGTGAGCGTCCGCCTCCCCGTCGACATGAGTGTACGTATTTTCCCGCGGTGGCCAGCCTTTCTCATTGACTTGCTACCGCAGGGGGCCGCGCAGAAGCGTTTGGAGCGGGGACTTGAATCAGGTTTAAGTGAATGGGAGCTTTTGGGTTTGGGCGCCCTAAATCCTGTCGGTAACTTGCGGATCCGTCCACCGGGAACCAAAGATCCTTTAGCGCATCCGGGCTTTGACCTTGAGGACATGCTGGTGCGCGGGGATGAGTTCATCACATACGCGGAACAGGTGGGTGCGACCGTAGCCGGATCAACGGACGCGCAAGGCGAAGCACCGAAGTTTTGGGTGGTCGAGGACGCCTCCGGTCGTTGGCATCCGGACGCTGGTCAGTTAGGACTCGCCGCACGCCGCTTTGCGCTGTTGAAATTCCCCGTGCCCGACGCGGGCCCGCGCGCCACTGACATGCTTCGAAATGAGGCCGCCTATCAGCGTGTTGCTAAAGGATTGGGTTTGCGCGTCACCGCGGATTTGCCGAAGTTTGTGGGTGGCGCGCTACTCGTGCCTCGCTTTGATCGCCGGTTAGAGCCGAACGGCCTTGTCCGTTTAGGCGTCGAGAGTCTGTATTCTGTCGCTGGCGTGATTGATTCAGCGCGTGAGACGTTGCTGCACCACGAAGTGCTGATTGAGCTCTCCAAGTGCCTGACCGATTTCGATGCCGAGATGCTCGAATATTGCCGTCGGGATGTGCTTAATCTCGCCATGGGTAATCGTGACAATCATGGCCGCAACACCGCGATATTGAAAGATACCGACGGCAGCATGCGCTTGGCGCCGATTTTCGACTTTGGTCCGGCGTATATGGACGCGCGTAATTTGGTACGCGTCATTCATTGGGACGCGGAGCAAGCGAGCGAGGTCGATTGGACGGCAGCGCTCTTGAATTTGGCAACTCGTTTTGATGATGCGAAGCTCACGACGCCGAATTTACAGCCACTCGCCGCGGCTCTGCGCGAGTTTGCGCGGCAACTTGAGGACCTACCAGTACTTATGGCAGCTTGCGGCGTGGACTCGGAAATTATCGATGCGCGCCGCTATGATGTCATCCGGATCTGCCGTGCACTTGCCAAGGTCTCTGCCCCATGAAATTCAAAAATATTGCGCCGCTTAAGCGCGTCCACCGCAATTTGTCCGATGAACAGATCGAAGTCTTACGCGATAGCGTCACGAAACTCGTGCCCGAATCTCAAGTGGCGATTGCCGATCTCATCAAGACCATGCGCCTCGCGACGCAGATGTCGCAGCGCGAATACGCGACCCTCTGCGGCATTTCATTGGCGGCCTTGCAGCAGTTGGAAGGGGGTAAGCCTGCGGAGAAATTTCAGGCCAGCACGATCGAGAAACTGTTGCGTCCTTTTGGCTATCGCATCGGCGTCGTGAAGTCGGCGGAGCAAGGTTAAGCACGCGGCTTTCCGGCTAGGGGTTCATTGACGGGTTACCATAGAATACATAGGAGAGCATATGAATGTACCGCCTCGTTGCGCAGGATTGGCGCCGGCACCTACCGATAACAATCCTACTTGGTCACCGGGAGCAAAGGACGCTGTCGGGACCGCTTTGGGCAAGTCGCGGCTTTGGTTTACGGTGGCACAAGGCATCATCACCGAGGTGTACCACCCGCGGCCGGATATACCGCAGTTAAAAGACTTGGGCTTCATCGTGGCGGACGGAGCAGGGTTCTGGGTTGAGGTCCGACGTCTTGCAAGCTACACCGTCAGCTGGTTCGATGACGCTGTTCCGGCTATTACAATTATCCATGCTCACTCGCGTTTTACACTGACCTTAAAAATTTGTGTCGATCCGCTACGTGATGTGCTGTTAGTGAATTTTTCTTTGAGTGGCGATAGTGCTTTGGGTCTGTATGTACTGGCTGCTCCTCGAATCGGCGAAGATGCGACGCAAAATTATGCGTGGGCCGATGAGTGGGCCGGGCGTCCCGTATTGTGGGCTGAACAAGGACCCTTTGGTCTTGCGATCGCGGCGGCTGACCGTGATGGGGCCAGCGGGTATCTGGAGCGATCGGTCGGTTTGGTCGGTGCAAGCGACGGTTGGCAGGATATCAATAAGCACGGGGCTATGCGCTGGCATTATGCCGAGGCTGGACCTGGCGAGGTCGCATTGACGGCGCAGCTAGTGCATGCCGGTACGCTGGCGCTTGGACTGTCAAGCAGCCGGGAAGCGGCAGCGACCTTGGCACTGCAATCGCTAGCGAGCGGTTTCGAGACCGCTTGGCTTGCATACTGCGAGGGCTGGCAGCAATGGCTGCAAGCTTTGATTTGGCCGCAAGCGCTGGTTGGGCTGACCTCGGAATCGCGTGTGCTTCTGCGTCGCTCGGCCGCAGTAATTAAGTGTCACGAAGACCGAACATTTCCGGGTGCTTACGTGGCGAGTCTTTCAATCCCCTGGGGTGAGGCCACTACTAGCCGCGGCGGTTATCATTTGGTGTGGGCTCGCGACCTTGTGGAAACTGCGGGTGCGTTGGTGGCGCTCGGATGTCTGGCTGAGGCGCGTAACATTTTAGTGTATCTGATCGGTACCCAACAAGCAGATGGTCATTGGCTGCAGAATCAGTGGCTCGGCGGCAAGCCGTTCTGGTTTGGCATTCAGCTCGATGAGACCGCTTTCCCGGTGCTGCTGGCCAGTGCCTTAGCCGAGCACAGTGCATTGGCAAACGTACAGGTGACCGATATGGTTCGGCGCGCACTGCGCTTCGTTGCGAATGAGGGTCCGGCGACTTCTCAAGACCGTTGGGAAGAGGATACCGGAGTCAATACTTTTACGGTCGCGATCGCAATAGCCGCGTTAGTGGAGGGTAGCCGATTTCTCGAAGAGCATGAGGCTGAGTGTGCGCTGATGCTCGCGGACGTTTGGAATGCAAGTCTGGAGCGTTGGACGTGGGCGTCGAATACCAAACTCGCGCTCAACGTGGGAGTTACCGGCTACTACATGCGCAGTGCGCCTGAGCATGTGTTGCTGTCCGCCGAGGCCAAACATGAAGCACTTTCAATTAAGAATAGCGCGGCGGAATTCAAACCCGCGGCGGATGAACAAATTGCGATTGATTGTCTGCAGCTTGCGCGCTATGGACTGCGAGCAATGGACTCCCCGCAGATGGTCGCCAGCATTAGGGTAATAGATACCGTGCTGAAGACCGACACTCCCAATGGCTCGGTGTGGCATCGCTATAATGGTGACGGCTATGGGGAACATGCCGATGGCGCGCCTTTTGATGGTTGGGGGCAGGGCCGGGGCTGGCCCTTGTTGACCGGTGAGCGCGGTCATGCAGCCTTGTTGGCGGGTGAGGATGTGCGGCCTTATATCAACGCCATGGCGCAAATGACCGGTGACGGCGGGCTGTTGCCTGAGCAGGTCTGGGATAGTGAGGCTATCCCATCGCGTGCGCTTTATCCCGGCCGACCCACAGGATCGGCTATGCCGCTAGTATGGGCGCATGCAGAGTTTATCAAGTTGGCTTTGAGTTTCGCGGCTGGTGTGCCGGTGGATCGTCCAGCGCGTACCTGGGCGCGATATCAAGCCAAGCCGCCACAGCTTGACTACGCATTGTGGCAGTTGCGTCAACGCGTGCCGCGATTGCTGGTTGGCGAAGAATTGCGCTTGTTGTTGCCTGAACCGGCTCAAGTGCACTGGGGAATTAACGGGTGGCACCAATCGGCCGAGGCGGTTACGGAGGATTGGGGACTGGGACATATTGTTAAATTGCCGACGCGGGAACTTGCCGCTGACGATACCATTGAGTTCACATTTTATTGGCCGACTCGCGCTCGATGGCAGGGTGAGGATTTCCAAGTTACCGTGATGAGATCCTAAATATGAAGAACGTATTGGTGGTAGATGTCGGTGGCAGTCATGTCAAGGTTTACATGACGGGTCAAAGTAAGGTTGAAATTGTTTCTGGGTTAACGCTTACGGCTCAAGACATGGTCAGTGACGTTAAGCGGCTGACCCAGGGTTGGCAATATCAGCAAGTATCCGTCGGCTATCCGGGTCCGGTTCTTCACAATCGACCCATTGCTGAGCCACACAATCTTGGCGCGGGTTGGGTGGGCTTTGACTATGCGGGCGCATTCGAGCGGCCGGTGAAAGTTATTAATGATGCGGCAATGCAGGCGCTGGGCAGCTACATGGGTCGGAAGATGTTGTTTCTCGGCTTCGGTACCGGACTTGGCTCCGCGCTGGTGGTCAATGGGTTGGTTGAACCTATGGAACTGGGTCATCTTCCTTATCGGAAAAAAACTTACGAGGATTATGTGGGGCTGCGAGGTTTGAAGAAGTTAGGCAAGAAAAAATGGCGCAAGGTATGCAAAGACGTCATCGTACAGCTCACGAATGCGCTGGAACCTGAGGAGGTGGTCATCGGGGGCGGTAACGCTTCTCTTTTTAATAAATTGCCGGCGCATTGTCGATTGGGTACTAACGCTAATGCCTTTCTGGGCGGCGTTCGGCTGTGGCAGAAACGTCGCTGAGGGATTACTTAGCGCTTAGGCTGCGATAACAACGATTTCGCCACAGCGCGAACGCAACGGATAACGATTTCGGCCACCGGGTTCAAGGTGCGATTCTTCAAGGTGAAGATTGCGACGGGCCTTATCGCTACACCCAAATCGATCGGCAGCGACTTAACCCTCAAACGCTTGGCATTAAGCACACGCAGCATGCACGCCGGAACCACCGTGAGATAGTCTCCTGCCATGAGTAAGGACTCGCGTAGATGGAAGGATGAGGTCGTCACGCTCGGGCGCGGCGGGACGAGTCCCCGCTGTCGGAAGGCTTGTTCGACCAGTAGACCTGGGTGCTCATTGGGAGGATACAAAACCCACTTGGCGTCCAGTAATTCTGCAAGTTCAAGTTTGCGCCGCTGGGCCCATTGGCTTCGTATACCTGCAACAACAAGCAGTGGCTCCTCGAATAGTACTTCGGAATTCAGGTCGTCTTCTGGAATCGGAAATACGCCTCGACCGATAATGAGATCGACGTCGCGCTGACGCAAATGTTCAATTTCGTGCGTGATGGGCCGGCTCATTTGTACGACATGCACAGTCACACTAGGGTGCGCCGCGGACATACGCTCGATCACGGCGGGAAGCAAGGCAGCCGACAGTGAATCGTTGCAGCCAATCCGCACCTCTCCCGCGGTGGGATTGGCCATAAAATCAATCTCTCCGACTGCCTGGTGCAGTTCGTCGAACACGGCTAAGCCGCGCCGGACCAACACGTTGCCATATAGCGTGGGCTCCACGCCATGAGGCCCGCGATCCAACAGTCGCACTTTAAGTGTGTACTCGATGTCCGTGATTGCCTTGGAAATAGCAGGCTGCGACACGGATAGCTGCCGCGCTGCCTTCGCCATGCTTCCGCATTGCACGACGGCGAGAAGCACGTGAAGGTCGCGCAGCCGAATTCGGCGGCCGATCCGAGCCTCCCAATGTGCCAGCGAATTGGTCATAACTAATCAGTTAATAGGCTAGAGCAATATTGCGTATTCTACTTATACCCCAGCTAGCGCTATTGTTCGACAATAATTTGTGCCACGGGGATTAGAATGAGTATCTCGATCACAACGCTGCATCCCCTCTTCGTTAGCGAGGTATCGGGCGTCGATTTGAGCGGTCCAGTCGATCGAGAAACCTTCAACGAAATCGAGCAGGCCCTCAACCAATACGCCGTTTTGATTTTTCGGAACCAGCCGCTAACGGATGAACAGCAGCTTGCGTTCAGCCAATTGTTTGGGCCCCTGGAAACTGCATTCGGATCGATCCGCAAGGATCGAAAGTCTCGACTCGGCCACAGGCTGCTCGTCGATGTTTCGAACCTCGATGAGTCCGGCAATATCCGCTCCCAGTCGGATCCCTGGCGTCTGATGCAGTTGGGAAACCAGTTGTGGCATACCGACAGCTCGTATAAGCGTGTGCCCGGTAAGATTTCCTGCCTGTCGGCACATGAGCTGCCGCCGAATGGTAGTGAAACCGAGTTTGCAGATTTACGCGCAGCCTATGACGAACTCGATCAAACCACCCGGCAGAGGATTGAGGATCTTGCGGCCGAGCACTCCATGTTTTATTCGCGCAGCCTTGTCGGCTACATCGATTTTACGGAGGACGAGCGCGCCGCGACTCCGCCTGTGGCGCAGAGACTGGTCCGCACCCATCCCGGCTCCGGTCGAAAGACGCTCTACCTTGCATCCCATGCGTCGCATATCGTCGGTTGGCCGGTGGAGCAGGGCCGTACTCTGCTCGCCGAGCTCACTGTGTTTTCGACGCAGCCGCGTTTTGTCTATCAGCATCGTTGGCAACTTAATGATCTGGTGATATGGGATAACCGCTGTACGATGCATTGCGGCCGGCCTTATGACGACGCGGGATGCCGACGCGACATGCGCCGCACGACGGTGGGAGATGTCGCCTCAACTTTAGAACAGGATTAGTTGCAACTGTGAACCAAGTATTGCAAATCGAGCGTTTGGTAGACGGGCAGAAGTTCGGTCGCTTCAACCTCAATCTGCTGATTTGGTCGTTTCTCGCGATGGTCGCCGATGGTTTCGATATGGCCGGACTTGCCTCCGCTGCGCCGGAACTTGCGAGAACCTGGCATCTTGCTCCGAAGGCTTTCGCGCCTGCGCTCAGCGCCAGCCTATTTGGCATTCTGCTGGGTGCTCCGTTATTGGGCTTGGCGGGGGATCGCTTCGGTCGCAAAATGATCATCATCGTTGGGTGCGTTGTATTCTCACTGGGTACGTTGGCCACAGTCTGGGCAACCACTCTCGAACAAGTGGCGGCGCTGAGATTTTTCACGGGCATCGGTCTGGGCGGTCTGCTGCCTAACTTAATCGCACTTAACGCGGAACTCGCGCCGCGGCGGCTGCGCGCAACGCTGATCGTATTGATGTTTACGGGCATTACAACGGGGGCTGGCATTCCCGGTCAGGTCCAAGCGTGGCTGATCCCGCAATATGGCTGGCAGCTCATGTTCTGGATCGGAGGTCTCGTGCCCTTGATCGTCGCGACCTGCTTACTGTTGATGTTGCCAGAATCGGTCAAGTTTCTGGCATCAAAGCCCGACCGAGGGCTGCAGCTACGGGCGACCATTCGACGTATGCGCCGCGATCTTACCATCGCCGATGACGCGCAGTTTGTAGCCGCAATGGTGCCGCAAGTGAACGGCTCAACCCTAGCGCAAATATTCCGCGGTGGCTTTGTATGGGTCACGCCGATTTTGTGGGTTTGTTTCGCCAGTGCGCTAATGGCAAACTTCTTTCTCAACAGTTGGTTGCCGCTCATATTGGAAGGCAGCGGCCTTAGCGCACGGCAGAGCGGTATCACCACCAGTCTTTATCACTATGGGGGCACTGTCGGCGGGTTGCTTGTCAGTATCCTGCTTGGCCGATTCGGTTTTACTATCATCGCTGCACTATTTCTGTGTGCGTCGCTGGCGATAGTGACCATTGGGCATCCCGGCCTCTCGTATATTGCGATGGCGGCGGCGGTAATGCTCTCTGGTTTTTGCACTCTCGGCGCGCAGTTTGGCAATAATGCCGCGGCGGGTCTACTGTATCCCACTGCGTTTCGATCCACCGGAGTCGGTTGGGCGCTGGGAATTGGGCGCTTCGGTTCGATAGCCGGGCCGCTGCTCGGTGGAATGCTTATCGCTTTGAAGGTCCCTCCGCACCAGTTCTTTCTAGTTGCTGCGGCCCCGATGGCGGTCGGTCTTATCGCATCTGTCGGCGTTGCGTGGTTATGCTACAAGAGAATCGGCGGCGTGCATCTGGACGAGGTGGCCACGTTCAGCAGCTCGGAGCATCCTGCCGTAAGAACCGGATGATCATAAGGATATAACGCGCTCTACGGTCGCCTGCCCCTTGAGGCCGGCTGAGGGATTACTCGGTGCGTTGCACCTCGCCCCTTCGGGGTTGCCCTTCGGGCGATCACCAGCGTCGCTTCGCTCCGCTGTCGTCGAACCTGGCTGGTTTTCGGTTGGGGGTTCGAATTAAAAACGCTATGCGGTATGTTGCTGGCGACCGTTCTTAAAGCATTCTAGGATGTTTGGTGCCGGCTGAGGGATTCGAACCCCCGACCTACGGTTTACAAAACCGTTGCACTACCACTGTGCTAAGCCGGCGCTAAGGTACGTAGTATAGCCGCTAGACTCAAGTGATGGGAGCCGGAACCGAACCTCATGGGACTAACAAAACACTTAGCTCGGTTCCGGTGTCTCATTGCAGACCGGAGTAGTTTGCGGGGTTCTATATGATTTGCAAGTGCTATGAGTCTTAAGTTCACTATTGTTTTGGGTTTAGCGGTCTAAGCACTAGGCGATTTTGATACGTAGATTTTTTTAGTAGCGCTGCGCAGACCCTGCACTTTCTTGGTGATGACGTTGTCGCTATGGTTAGCGACGCCCTTCATGTTGCTGAAAATGTAGTTGGGAATCTTGCCGGAAATTAATATTGTGGTGGCCAGCACACATCGACAGTGGAAGATCCCGTCGAAGTTGACTAAAGCACTAGGCGGGGGATGGCGATCCGACTAGAGGTCTGCGAGCATTCTCCAAAGATTCGATAGCAACGGGTGGGGCAGCTGAATTTGATTGAACGAAATCGACACCGAGTGCCGTCAGCCATTCTTGATCGGCGACTGACTCGGTGCGTTTAGCGACCGTATGCATGCCGAGCACGCGGGACATTTGTACTACGGCACTAATCGCTGCCTGAGAAATTTTATCGGTACGCATTTGTGCTGTCATGGTTGGCACGAGCTTGATGAAGCGCACACCTGGGAGACGTAATAAATCGAAACTTTCGGTACGCATTGCGAAGTCATCGAGGATCAAGGGGCAGCCTAAGTCATTTAATTGGTTGGCAACCTCGCTGATGTTAGTGCCGGGCTTCACTGCGGTTGGTACATCGATTTCAAAGGCAATAGTGCCTTTAGGCACCCCGGATTTTGCCAAAATTAGCTCGACAAATTTTATGAAATGTTCATCGTGCAATGCCGTCTCAGTCAGGTTTACTGAAAACATGATGCCATTTTCCTGCCAGACATTTGGATGCTTTAGCAACCAAGCAGTCAATTCGGTGAGTACTCGTCGATCAATCATGGAGCCTAGGCCATTGTCTACCGCGGCTTTCAGCATGGCGGTTGGCGCAACGTTTGGAGCACTTTCAGATTTTGAGCGCAGCAGGATCTCGTAACGTTGCAATCGGCTACCTTTGATGAGTGGCACTAGGCGCTGAACGTATAAAGCGATTGGGCTACGACGCAGCGCGTCGTTGAGCCGGTCTATATGCGGGCTAATCGCCGGTTGTATGGGTCTCGTGGTGGGCTTGGTCACCCTGCTCGTGCTGGGTGGGGCACTTGCGGTAGGTACGGTAGTTGCGGTAGTTGCGGAAGGGGTGCTTGGTCGAGTACTGGCAAAATCATCTATCGCTTCTTGCAACTTAGGTGTCATGAAAATGACTATGCCGCTCGCGTCTTGTTTAATGCCTTTGGTATCCACTACCAACATGACGATGCCGACCATCTTGCGTTGTGAATTAGTGACGCGCATGCATACAGCGGAACGCGCCGCACCTAAATCATGGGCTAGTACCGGAGATGAGGTTTTATTGCCAAAGGTTTCGACCGCCGTGTGAACGGCTCCATGTTCGTCAGGCCCCATAGAGTCTTCGCTGAGCCAGAGCAGGTCGCCTTTCTCATCGTGCAAGGAAATTGCGTGCGCACGCGCGGGTTCAATACCACTACGGATTTTTTGAGCAATTGCTTTGAAATCTAACCGCAGATCGAGTGCGCTAGAGGCCACGGTCGAGGAATTTCCATTCTCCATAAAGAGCATGATGTTACGGCTAAGGATTCCTTTTTACCCTAGCTGGGCATTAGTCTGCTGTGATGCTCTTCGCCAAAATCAGCTTAACTCGAGTGGGATCCATAATATTTGACATATTCGCTGAAATTCTAGGGATTTACCGCTAGACTTAATGCAATGGCTGCGCCTAACCCAAATCGTCAATACCGTTACTATGATTTCGTGATGGCGGCTTATGTGTGTGTGTTGTTGTGTTCCAATCTGATTGGGCCCGCCAAGGAAACGTCAAT
Organism: Gammaproteobacteria bacterium; assembly: GCA_043784265.1. Lineage (GTDB taxonomy): Bacteria > Pseudomonadota > Gammaproteobacteria > Steroidobacterales > Steroidobacteraceae > Bog-1198. The sequence goes on from JAYVYN010000109.1 coordinate 13,500, forward strand.
TCAGCTACCCTTTGTGGGAACCGTTACTTTTTTAGCGGGAGTGCTGTTCTTTCCAATTTCCTACATATTCGGTGACATCCTTACCGAAGTGTATGGCTATGGTCGAGATCGACGGGTGGTCTGGGCGGGCTTCGCCGCCTTAGCCTTCGCTTCTTTAATGGCCGCTATCGTGGTGCATTTGCCTCCATCGGCTGGGTCGCGTGCCAATCAACCGGCAGTCGAGGCCATATTCGGTAATACTCCGAGGATAGTGCTTGCCTCGATCCTTGCTTTTTTATTTGGTACTTTTGTGAATAGTTATGTGCTGGCGAAAATGAAAATTTGGACGAGTGGCCGCTGGCTATGGACCCGAATCGTTGGATCTACGCTTTGTGGTGAATTTGTAGACACGCTCATTTTTTATTTTTTGGCTTTTTATGGACGTATTCCCCAGGCGCATCTTATTGCGATGATGTTAACTCAGTATGTATTGAAAAGTGGTTGGGAAATTTTTGCGGCACCGCTGACTTATCGAATCGTAGGCTTCCTGAAGAGAGTAGAGAACGAAGATTATTACGACATAGGTACCAATTTCACGCCGTTTTCTTTGCAGAATTAGCGAATGGTTACGGACTTAGCAAATGAGTGATGCTGTCAAAATAATTGTTCTTGATCGATACATGATGGGTGATCCCGCCAATCCGTCGCCGGAGAAAATTTTATCGGGAATTCCGCGGGCGCGTGTGTCGAATCAGTATGCGGATGGCACGCAGAAGTTTTTTTGCGGTATTTGGAGTAGTACGGCCGGAAAGTGGCGAGTACGTTACACGGAGCATGAATTTTGCGTGATTATTGAAGGCCGAGTGCGCATTGAATCTACGTCCGGCGATAAGCAGGAATTTCAGACAGGTGCGGCTTTTGTAGTGCCCATGGGCTTTGAAGGCAGTTGGGAAGTGATCGAGCCGTGCAAAAAATGGTATGCCATTTTTGAGCCTTAGTGTTTCAAGTCCTAGGCTGTTTTAAGGCCTAGGAGGTAGCGCGGATCACTTCTCCTAGAATTTCGATGATTTTGGAGATATGAGCTGTCTCGATGATCAGCGGTGGCGAGAGCGCAATAATGTCGCCGGTTTGACGCACTAGCACCCCGCGCTCGAAGCAGCGTGTAAAGACTTCGAACGCGCGAGCACCGGGTGCGCCGCTACGAGGCTCAAATTCAACCGCGCCAATCAAGCCATAGTTTCGAATATCGATTACATGCGGCAGACCTTTCAAGGAATGTACCGCATTTTCCCATATTGGGCTTAAGCTTGCCGCCCGGGTCAGTAGCCCCTCCTTCGCATATATATCTAGTGTAGCAAGGGCCGCAGCGCAGGCCACTGGATGGGCTGAATAGGTGTAGCCGTGGAATAGCTCAATGGCGTTTTCAGGACCGTGCATGAAGGCGTCGTAAATTTTTCTATGGGCAAACACCGCACCCATGGGTATGGCGGCATTGGTAAGTCCCTTGGCCGTAGTCATGATGTCAGGTATTACGTCAAATGCCTGCGCCGCAAAAGCTTTACCGACTCGGCCAAATCCGGTGATAACTTCGTCGAAAATTAATACGATTTCGTGTTTGTTGCATATTTCGCGAATACGTTTCAAATAGCCAACCGGAGGTAGAATCACACCGGAGGAGCCTGAGATGGGTTCAATTATGACTGCAGCTATAGTGGCGGCATCGTGCAACGCTATGATGCGCTCCAGGTCGTCAGCCAAGTGCGCGCCCCATTGGGGGAGGCCTCGTGAAAACGCATTGTGCTCTAAATTTAGCGTGTGGGGTAGGTGGTCTACGCCGGGCAACATGGAGGACCCAAAGGCCTTTCTGTTATTGACCATACCGCCGACCGATATGCCACCGAAGCCCACGCCGTGATAGCCTTTTTCGCGTCCGATTAAGCGTGTGCGCGAGGCGGCACCGCGGACGCGTTGGTAGGCGATGGCGATCTTGAGTGCGGTATCCACTGCCTCAGACCCTGAATTAGTGAAAAACACTCGGTCCAAGCCGGGTGGGGCTATCTTGCTCAAGCGATCTGCGAGTTCAAAGGCGATTGGATGACCCATTTGAAAAGTAGGGGCAAACTCCATGGTATTGAGTTGGCGGGTCACTGCCTCAGTGATTTCGCGGCGACCGTGCCCCGCATTCACGCACCAAAGGCCAGCGACTCCGTCCAGAATTTCACGACCATCTGCGGTCCAGTAGCGCATGCCATCGGCACGTGCCAAGAGTCGTGGATTAGCCTTAAATTGCCGGTTAGCCGTAAACGGCATCCAAAATGCGTCGAGATTGCTATTGGCGGGTAATGGGATAATTTGGGCGTTCATAAAGTCCTGTAGCAGAGGGCCTAAACCCCGATGATAAAGAAAATCGACACTCAGCTCAATTTTCGGCAAGTTTTACGGATCAATGTTTAATATAATAGGCGTTATGAGCGTGGATGTGGGTGTTCATTTGAAGGTCGTGCGTCAGATGTACGGACTTTCGCAGCGTGAATTGGCAAAACGTGCGGGCGTTACGAATGGTTTTATATCGTTAATCGAGAAAAACCGTGTCAGCCCGTCGGTGAGTTCACTCAAAAAAGTGCTGGACGGAATTCCCATGACTTTAGCCGAGTTTTTCGCGCCAGACCTGGCGGGTAAGCCGCAGCTGTTTTTCCCTCGAGCAGAATAGGCGGACGCAAAGAGTACGAAATCGTCAGCGCTAGAGCACCGCCATCCTTTTAAGTAAATCATTGGAATTGTCTATGACCTCAGTCACTCTTGCTGCCACCCAGATGGCCTGTAGTGGCGATCGCAATACTAATATTCGCGTCGCCGAGAAGTTAGTTCGTGAGGCGCAGCGGCGCGGGGCTCAGGTCATATTGATTCAGGAACTATTTGAGTCATTCTATTTTTGTAAAGACCACGCTGTTCGGCATTTTGAGCTTGCGTTGCCGCTTGAAGGGCATCCGACAGTTGAACATTTTCGGGGGCTTGCGCGAGAACTCGGCGTGGTGCTGCCGATTAGTGTATTCGAGCGAGCTAACGCGACTTTCTTCAATACCGTGGTGATAATCGATGCTGATGGTTCGGTGCTCGGTAGTTACCGAAAATCGCATATTCCTGAGGGGCCTGGTTACCACGAGAAGTATTATTTCTCTCCCGGGGATACTGGATTTAAAGTATTCACGACTCGCTACGCAAAAATCGGTGTGGCAGTTTGCTGGGATCAGTGGTTTCCGGAGGCGGCACGCGCGATGGCGTTGCAGGGAGCCGAAGTGCTTTTATACCCTACTGCGATTGGCTCGGAACCGCAATATCCCAATGTCGATTCGAGTGGGCATTGGCAGCGTTGCATGCAGGGGCATGCGGCGGCTAATCTTTTGCCGGTGGTTGCCTCTAATCGCATTGGTGTTGAAACAGGTGATCAATATTCTATGACTTTTTATGGTTGTTCGTTCATTGCGTCGCATACCGGAGAAAAAATAGCAGAAGCCGATCGGACCAGCGAGACTGTGTTGACCGCTACTTTTGATTTAGAGGAGATCAGGCGTTACCGTCAAACTTGGGGTCTATTTAGAGATCGACGACCTGACCTGTACTATCCGCTGTTGACCTTTGATGGACGATAACATTCGCTATTGGATAGCGACCGCGCCGGTGGGTGCGGCTTCGGTACTTACGGAAGAGTTGGCACAGTTTGGTGCGACTGATATTCGCGAGCGTAGTCATGACGTGAAGTTTCAGGGAACCCTGGAGGTCGGCTACCGCACCTGTCTGTGGTCGCGTACCGCGACCCGCGTATTGCTCAGCTTGGGTCAACTTGATGCCACGAGTTCTAAGAGCATTTATGAGGCGGTGAAGAAAATCGATTGGCGTGAACATTTTACGCCTGGGGCTACCTTGGCGTGTGTTTGCAGTGGTGGTAATGAGTCGATCAGACATACGATATATGGCGCGCAATTGCTCAAAGATGCGGTTTGCGACAATTTACGAGAGTCTACGGGTACGCGTCCCAACGTCAGTCCGGAACGCCCTGATGTGCTATTACATCTACATATTGAAGGGCAGCAAGCGTTGTTGTCGGTAGATTTTTCCGGCGAGAGCTTGCACCGGCGCGGTTATCGAACCGAAGGCGGCCGCGCGCCGTTGAAAGAAAATGTGGCAGCAGCTGTATTAATGCGCTCTGGCTGGCCCGCTATATACGAACAGGGTGGTCTATTGCTGGACCCTATGTGTGGATCGGGTACTTTTCTGATTGAAGCGGCGTTGATGGCGATGGACGCAGCGCCTGGATTGGTGCATGAGTATTTTGGGTTTTACGGATGGCGTGGTCACATTCCTGCACTGTGGGAGAGTCTATGTGAGGAAGCGCGCTCCCGGGGCGCTGCGCGGGTGCCGCGACGCTGCATCTTGGGGTCCGATGCAGATGCGGACGCTATACGAATGACGCTTGCCAACGCGAGCAGTGCGGGCGTGAGCGATTGGGTGCACGCGGAAAAATGCGACATTAGTGAGGTCGTACGACCGGCCTCCGATGTCGGGTTAGTGGTGACTAATCCGCCCTACGGGGAACGTATTGGCGCGGAAGCCGGATTGCCCGAACTATATTCGGCGTTGGGACTTAAGTTGCGTGAAAGCTTTAAGGGTTGGCAAGCGGCAATTCTAACGGGCGATCCACCCTTAGCGAGGAATTTGGGGATCTACGCCAAGCGCACCCATCGAGTGCTTAACGGTACGCTTGAATGTCGTTTGTTACGATTTGAACTTAACAATGCCAGTGAGCAGCGCTCTAGCGCAGAGGTACGTGCCGACTGGGCGGTTCGGCCAGGCGCACAGATGTTTGCGAACCGTTTGGTTAAAAATTTACACCGTCTCGAGCCTTGGGCCAAGCGTGAGAATATCGATTGTTTTCGAGTCTACGATGCGGATATGCCGGAGTATGCTTTTGCGGTAGATCTCTATGGGCATGACGCAAGACAGGTGTATGTGCAGGAGTATGCGCCGCCCAAGACCGTGGATCAGGAGAGTGCGGGTATACGTCGGCGCGAAGTTTTATCGGTGTTGCCGGAAGCGTTAGGGGTACCTGCCGCCCAAGTGCATTCGCGGGTGCGTAAACCGCAAAAAGGCTCTGACCAATATCAAAAGCGAAATAATTTGGGCGAGCGGCACGTAGTGCGCGAGGGTGGCTTGAAGTTTTGGGTGAATTTTCGCGATTATTTGGATACCGGATTGTTTCTTGATCATCGCTTGATGCGGCAAATGTTGCGGGATTGGGTCAAGGACTTAGATTTTTTGAATTTATTTTGCTACACCGGTAGCGCGACCGTGTATGCGGCTGCGGGTGGCGCACGCAGCAGTGTTAGCGTGGATTTATCCAATACGTACTTGGATTGGGCGCATGAGAATTTGATATTGAACGGTTTGGCTGGGCCGCAGCATGAGCTGTGTCGCGAGGATTGTTTGCAATGGCTGGAAGATCAATTGCCACACGGTCCGCGCTTCGACCTGATTTTTCTTGACCCGCCGACGTTTTCAAATTCCAAGCGTATGGAGGGTGTGCTCGATGTGCAACGCGATCATGTGGGTATGATTCGTCGTTCATTGGCGCTGCTGCGTCCCGCGGGTCGTTTGGTATTCTCTACCAATTTTACACGCTTTAAGCTCGACGCCGCCGCTCTCGCTGACTTAACTATTGAAGATATTAGTGCTCGAACGATACCAAAAGACTTTGAGCGAAATGCAAAAATTCATCGCTGTTTTGTAATTGGATTTCGTTGAGCGCATGGCCTGGCGCCCTAAGAGTTAGCGGCTGCGATTTATGCTCGTGTTACTTGCGATGTTAGCGGTTGAGCCACGAGCTACTAGGATGCCACATCTGCCACTTCCGTCGGCGGATAATTGAGAGGATGCGGTATTGCCGAGTGTGGATCGTATCGTCAAAGAGATTGTCGAAACCTTTGACTAGGGGGGATCATTCGATGAAGGCCCGGCTTATATGAATATTTTGATGCCACAATTGGGCGAGACGGTGACCGAAGGTACGATCATTACCTGGTGCAAACGCGAAGGGGAGGCTATAAAAGCCGACGATGTGCTACTTGAAATTGAGACCGACAAGGCCTCGGTTGAGGTGCCCTCGCCGGTGGCCGGCATGCTGTCGAAAATATTGGTGACTGCGGGTCAAACTGTAACTGCTGCGGGCGATGCGATTGCGATGCGATTGCGATTCGCCCGATAGGGATTCTGGCGCAATCGTTCGATCATCGGGCCGCCGATGGCGCCTATTCGGCCGCCTATTTACGCGCACTGAAGCGATTGATTCAGACTTACAATTGGGATGCGGCGCTAGTATAAAAGCAAGTTTCTGTTCCGTGCAGTGGTCTCGAACATAAGATTCAGGGGTGAATCACTTGATTCATGTTATTCACCCACTATGACAGCGAACAACTTGATGCCCGCTCGTGAGCGAGCCTTAGCACAATTACAAGATTTTCTTCCGCGCGCGGGGCGTGAATATGCGTCGACGCGTAATTATGATTTTGGCCCGGGCAATCGTAAGAATATCTCAACTCTATCGCCCTATATTCGTTACCGAATTATCACTGAAAGTGAGGTGGTGGCTGCAGTCTTAAAAAAGTACAGTTGGAGCGCAGCGGAGAAATTTGTTCAAGAGGTTATGTGGCGAACTTACTGGAAGGGCTGGCTGGAGATGCGCCCTGGAGTATGGCGACGGTTTTTGGTCGAGGAGGCTCGGTTTTCTGATGACTTCAGGCATCACGAGGCGCTTCTCGCGGCAGAGAATGGTGCCACGGGAATTGAGGGATTTGATGATTGGGCACATGAATTGGTGCAAACCGGATATTTGCATAATCACGCCCGCATGTGGTTCGCTTCTATTTGGATTTTTACCCTTAAATTGCCTTGGACTTTAGGGGCTAGTTTTTTCTTGCGCCATTTGATTGATGCGGATCCTGCGAGTAATACGTTATCGTGGCGTTGGGTTGCAGGCTTGCAAACAACGGGCAAGGTCTATCTGGCGACGGCTGACAATATCGAACGTTATACGGAGGGGCGATTCTGCCCCAAAGGATTAGCGACCCATGCGCAAGCTCTGCATGAAAACAGCGAGGCTGATCGGGTCTTGTTGCCCACGATCGCGAATAATGTCAGTGTCGGCAAGACGATGCTACTTTTAACCGGCGAGGACTTGTGCCCAGAAAGCCTAATTACTTCGGCTGAGTCTATAGTTGGAATCGTAATTGCGTCTAGAGTTGATGGCGCTTGGCCGCGGGGTTCCAAGGCGTCGGATTTCTTGAGTGCCGCAGTGCGGGATACTTCGCTACGAATTTCTGCTTACTATGGATGTCACGCTGAGGTGATATCTTCGCTTGATCCGCTATTGGTTATCGCGGCCTGTGAGGCTGCCGGTGCAAAAACTGTTATTACACCCTATGCCCCCGTTGGACCAATAGCGGATGCACTTCGAGTGCTTGAACTGTCCCTCACGTCGTCCGGCTTGTCGCTAATCCGTCGTTGTCGACTTTGGGACCAGCAGCTTTGGCCCTATGCCAAAAAAGGATTCTTTCAGTTCAAAGAAAATGTTCCTGCAGCGCTTATCGATATGGGCATCAATATCGAGCGCCCGGGATTGCCTACGTGAGTGCTGCGCGTGTGGCACGCCAGAAACTGGCACTGGTTTTTAAATGAGCGAGGCGCGAAACCTTATCCTAGTGCTGGGTGATCAGCTCACGCCGCAAATATCGAGTTTAAGGGCTAGCGATCCTCGCCACGACCGCGTGTTGATGGTGGAATCGATGGAAGAGGCCACTTATGTTCGGCATCACAAAAAGAAGATTGCCTTCATACTTTCGGCTATGCGTCATTTTGCTGAGGAACTACGAGAAGCTGGATGGAACGTTGACTATATCCACCTCGATCATCTAGAAAATAGAGGCGGGTTTATCGCACAATTGGAACACGCGATTGCGCGGTATCGGCCTGCAAGCGTGATAGTGACCGAGCCTGGCGAGTGGCGAGTTTTGCAAATGCTTGAGACCTTTAAGGTCACAATACTGCCCGACGATCGATTTCTCTGCACGACTAATGATTTTAAATGCTGGGCAAATGAACGTAAGCAGTTACGCATGGAGTATTTCTACCGCGATATGCGTCGCAAGACGGGTTTGCTTATGGTGGCTGAAAAACCGGTTGGTGGTGTATGGAATTATGACGCTGAGAATCGGAAAGCGGCCCGTGCCGATTTATTGATGCCGAGACCAAAAGCCTATCCCCTAGATGCGATTACTCAGGAAGTGTTAGAGCTAGTGGCCTCCCGATTTGCCGGTCACTTTGGTGATTTGGAGCCGTTTAGTTATGCAGTTACCCGGGGTTCGGCCGAAGATGCGTTCGAATATTTTGTAGAACATGCTTTAGCCAATTTTGGAGATTATCAAGATGCCATGCTGGTCAGCGAGCCGTTCCTTTACCACTCTGTCATTGCGCAATACCTTAATTGCGGACTACTCGATCCGTTAACTATTTGTCGTCGGGTAGAAGCGGCTTATACAAGCGGTACTGTGCCCCTCAATGCAGCGGAAGGGTATATCCGTCAGGTGATAGGTTGGCGCGAATATATTCGCGGGATTTATTGGTTGAAAATGCCTGACTACGCCGAAGTCAATTTTTTTAATCACCAGCGACCTTTGCCGGATTTTTATTGGAGCGCCAATACCGATATGAAGTGTATTCGCGCTACGGTTGAACAAACTAAGGAATATGCGTATGCACATCATATTCAGCGACTTATGGTCACTGGAAATTTTGCGATGCTTGTCGGTGTCAATCCACAGCAATTGCATGAATGGTATCTAAGCGTTTATGCGGATGCTTACGAATGGGTCGAGCTTCCTAATACGCTGGGTATGAGCCAGTATGCGGATGGCGGCATGCTGGCTTCTAAGCCTTATGCTGCGAGTGGCGCTTATATTAATCGCATGTCAAATTATTGCGAATCGTGTGTTTATGACGTGAAACTACGTACCGGCAAGGAGGCGTGTCCCTTCAATGCACTATATTGGAATTTTCTTAACCGACATCGTGATAAATTGGCTAGTAATCCTCGGATCGGAAATATGATTCGAACCTATGATAACTTTAGTGTGAGCGAGCAGGACAAAATCGCTGCTAGTTCGGCCGAGTTTTTAGCAAGAATTTACTAAAGTGTCATGGTTAAAACTACCGCCCGACCTAGATATACTAAATCTAACCTTCCAACAAAAACCTGTACGCAATGCGGTCGGGCTTTCAACTGGCGAAAAAAATGGGCGCGTGTTTGGGATGAAGTTAAAACTTGTTCTGTCGCCTGCAAGCGGAACTAGCGGGTTTAAAAACGGCTAGCGAGTGATATCGCGGCTTATGATTTGCCTGAAGGTTAAGTTCACCCTTGGGCCACAGGGGCGCCGCTCTTTTGGAATGCCATGTCGCCAGTTCTCTTGGGTATTTCCCTGCATCACTAACAGGCTTGCGGAATTTAACTTGATCCGGATGGTTTTTAAGTCTTTTCGTACTCGGTGTTTTAAAATAAAAATCCGAGGATCTCCGACACTTAAAGACGCAATCACTGGATTGGTGCCAAGCTCCGGCTCATCGTCGCTGTGCATTCCCATACTGTCATTCTGATTTCGATAATAATTTATAAGTACCGAATTAAAGGATGTTTTGGCGACCCGCTCAACTTCTCGCCTTATTGCCTGCAATAGATCGGTCCAGGGAAGCGGATCTAGGCGAATTTTTGAATAGGTATAGTGGATGCCTGTGTCGGCAAACCAGGCAATTAGGCGTGGCTGCAGGTATTTTTTGCCCCACAGCACAATGCTTTCGGCGCGCCAGGGAGTTTCAGCGATAAGCCTTCCGAGTACCTCTTCAGCTACCAGCGGCAAGCGTATCGTTGGAACTATATATATTGAGGCGTCTTGAATGAGAATGAGTTCAGGCGTCATACGGGACTAACATGCCGGCTCGCGGTCCGCACTTATCGCCGATTTCGCCGATAATGAGTAGAACAATCGCTCCTTAGCACAGTGATGAGTTAGCACCTGCGCCAGTGAGGTTGATTGTCCCCGTATGTCTTTAGTTAACCGCGATTCGGTTCCCGGCAAAATATTTGTTCCGACGCTGACGATTAGGTTTTTATTTAAATTTAAGCTTTGTACTGTATCAGGCCTATGATCTCGACGCGACTGCAATTTCAAGGAGTAGTCATGGATGAGTACATGATTGTTGCGGTTCCTGTCTTGAGGTTGCCGGCGTCGTTCGAGTAGCTAAATCCAAGGGCTAATGTTCCACTTATGGGGGCTGCGGGCATGTACAACAGCGATAGCACGCACGACGTCCCACTACTGACGGTCAAACAGCTAAACCCGTTGGTGGGGCTAGTCCATCCAGCGGGTAGTGAGGTAAGACTTGCCCCTATCGAAAGATTGCTGGCCGGTTGGCTGTCGTCGGTGGTAAAGGCAATGGTCACGCTGTTGGAATTTCCAACCAAAGTGGCAACAGGATTTTGGCTGGGAGTTGCTACGACGTTGTTATCGGTAGTTGCGCGGTAATTGAGCGTCAGCGTTCCCGTTTTAGTCTCCAAAGTGTTGTTCTTGTATTCGAACCCTAGCGTAAGAGTTCCTGACTCTGCCATGGCGGGAGAGTAAATCAAGGAGAGCTTGCAACCTTGGCCGTTATTGCTGAGGCTAGCGCAGCTATAGGCGGGACTGGGGCTACTCCAGCCGACCGGCAGTGCGGTTAGGTTGGTGGTTATCTGCAAGTCGGTAGCTGGGCGCCCATCGTCGGTTATGAATGTAATAATAACGGGTTGATTGCCTCGCGCTACGGTTGCGTTTATTTGTCCTGAAGGGGACGCGCTTGCCGTGACGCTGTCATTGGTGGTAGCGGCGTAGGGGAGGTTAAATACTCCGGTTTTAAATGCTCCTGAGCTATCGGCATACGCAAAGTTCAAAACGACGGTGCCGCTAGTGAGCGTGGTCGGTGCATAGGTTAGGTGCAACTGGCAGCCACTGCCGGTGTTTATCGATGGACACGAAAACCGGGTCAAGGTGCTGCTCCAGCCGGTAGGTAAGGTCGTAAGATCTGAGAATATTTGCAGGCCGGTCGCTGTTGTACCGTCGTCAGTCACGAAATTTATGGTGACGGGCTGAGTGCCTGATTCCTTGGTTGAGTTTATCTGTCCGGTGGGGGAGCTTGCGGCGATGACGTTGCCGCTAGCAGTCGCAGAATAGGGAATATTGAGTGCTCCCGTTTGTGATGCTCCCGAATCATCTACGTATTGATAATGTAAATTTAAGACACCGATTGACAAACTGGTTGGTGCAAAATCCATCACTAGTTGACAACCATTTCCCGTGCTGACAATGGCGCATGTAACATCTGCAAGGTTACTCGTCCAGCCCGTCGGTAGCGCGCCAAGGTTGCTACTTAGTCTGAATTGGGTGGCAGCAACGCCATTGTCCGTCGTGAAGCTAATGCTAACGGAGTGATTTCCGGTACCTATTCCGGCTGTCACTTGACCTAATGGCGCAATGTTAGCGACGATATGATTCGGGAGGGTTGCACTGTAAGGAATGCTCAAACTACCCCCTGGAGTTCTTGAGCGCTTTGCATTGTCGACAAATATATAATTGAGTACCAAAACGCTACTTTCCACGAGCTTTGGCGCATAGGTTAAAGTTAGAACACAACCATTGCTACTGGTAACCGAGGCGCAGGTAAAATTGGTAGGCCCACTCCATCCGCTCGGTAGCGTGGTGTCTGAGAGTCCGAAGCCAGTAATGAATTGATTGTCGCTAGCGGTGAATGTAACGCTAATGGTCTGAGCTGATCCTGCGGCAACGGCAAATGTGTCTGCCACTGACGCAGTGGCCACTACGCTATTGGCAGATCCTATGACCTTAGTATTGCTGCCACCGCTATTGGGATTGTTTGCGCTAGTGCCATTATTTGACCCTACTGGGGTATTGGTAGTGGCGCCGATTGATTCGGAAGTATTAGTCGATCCGCCGATATTGCAACCGGATAATAGACCAGAGACCATGAAGTAGAAAACAGACGCGCGATGACTTAGCTGCATTTCCTGTCCTCACGAGGCGAGAAGTGTGGGACGGTATGTTTTCTGCGACCACTAAAGTGTGAGCAAAGTCACGATTGGCGGGAAGGCGGACTCAATTACATTATTACGTTAAATAATACCGCCATTTATAGAGATTATTTGCCCGGTAATATAGGAGGCCTGATCTGATGTCAGAAACGCCACTAGATCGGCGACTTCTTCGGGGGTTCCTGCGCGCTTCATCGGCACAAGACGTACGATTTCTTCAGGGCTGAAGGATTTTTGGGTCAGTTGAGTGGCAATGATCCCAGGTGCTACGGCATTGACGGTAATGCCGCGGCTAGCGACTTCCATGCTTAAGGAGCGTGTCGCTGCGTTCAAGGCTCCTTTCGCGGCAGAATAGTTAACCTGGCCGCGATTTCCGATCATACCTGATAGAGATGAGATGTTTACGATACGGCCCCACCGAGCGCGGATCATGGGTAACATTAGCGGTTGTGTGACATTAAAGAATCCATCGACCGTGACCGCCATTACTCGATGCCATTGCTCCGAGCTCATGCCTGGGAAAACAACGTCCTCATGAATTCCCGCATTATTTACCAGAATATGGATCGCGCCGCCGCACAAAAGTTCATCGAGCTTGGCATGGGTCTCAGCTTCGTTGGTAACGTCAAACACGATGCTATGGGCTATGTGGCCTAAAGTGCGGAGTTCCTCGGCGAGCGCCTGCGCTTTGGCAGCGTTATGGTGCGCATGAATGTAGAGCTCGTGGCCACAGGCCGCTAAGCGTCGGGAAATGGCAGAACCTATTTCACCGCTGCCCCCGGTCACCAAAGCACGTAGCGGTGGCTTCAAGAATTTACCCCTAGCATAAAATCTCCGCCTGCAGTAACTGCGTTGGTAAGAACAGCGGCTCGCCCGGATAGAAGTTGGTGTGCTTGCGCATCCACCCTAAATTCATAGATCACCGTAACACCGTCGCCTCCAATACGCTCCACAAATATTTCTAAATCGCCAGAAATATCGTCAAGCCGCAGGGTGTGAATGTTCACTTGTCGAAGACTCATTAGATATCCATGACGAGGTTCTGCTATCTCTTCGCTATTGTCTAATGCGCTGTGGGCTAATTCGTCTTGGACTAAAGCCCCATGGACGGCCATTGCTTGTGCGGCAAATTCGATACCGCATACAGCGGATAGCTGGTGTCCCAATCGCAATGGATTAGTCAGTAACCGATGCGCTCGTGATCTACATCTTAGTTGTGATGGGTTCCAATCAAGAACTTCATCCAGCAGGCACATATTTCCTTGGTGCGGAATATGCCGTTCAATCCATGCACGATTCTTCAACACGGGTTCACGGTGACGGTCAGAGTGGTTGATTCGAAATATTCCAGTTGAACGCTACCCCACTGGCGGCGTGCGAGACGGTCAAGCAAGGTCAAGCCTCGTCCCGCGGGTGTACCGGCGCGTAGATCATCAAGGGTTGAGTTGGCGAGATAGTCGACAGGATTATCCCCTAGTAGAGCGCTGATTTTCGCAATAGACCGTGGACCGGGTTGTTTGTCTAAAACTAGTGCTATGCCTAGTACGTGGCGGATAGGTCTTTTATCCCTTAACGGTGAGGGGTATACCGTATCGTAGGCGACCAAGAGCACGGGGTCAGCGGAGGCTGTGACCTGGGTCATTGCCTCTAATAGACCCGCAGCAAAGCTTGCATCATGAGCGCACAGAGTGGTAGATGCCGCCATGGCACCCGTAGCGATGCTCCAATATCCGGCGGGTACGTTGTGCACTGAATGATGAAAGCGTGTGGGTGATAGTTGGCGATCCACTGAGGCCAGTGTCCGACATATGGCGTCGCAGTTTTCGCCATCGCCGCCGGACGATGAAAATACGGTTAGAAGTGATTTTGGGTCGAGACCGGCTTGAGAACTCGCTTCTATTCCTAGGCTGATCGCCAGTTTAATGGCACGTCCCGCCCGTCGTCGTTCTGCGGCTGGTAATGACAGCGGCGCGAGTAGCTCTGTATCACTGGCGATATAGGGAGTTACGCCCGTAAATATATGTTCAGCGGCTCTCCAATCTCGAATACCGGGTCCAATACACGAGATACCATTAATATAGGATACAAGGCTCATCCGAATCGACCGAACACGAGACTACAGTTTGTGCCGCCAAAGCCAAACGAATTGCTTAACACTCGGGAAGGTTTCCTGAATTGAGTTGCCCTTATATATTGAACTCCTAAGCTTGAGTCTACTACTTCGGTATTAATTCCGCCGGGTGTGAAGCCCTCTTGCAGCGCCAGGGCACATACGATGGCTTCAATAGCTCCGGCTGCGCCCAGGGTATGTCCCATCGCGCCCTTAGTTGAACTGCACGGTGTGTTAGCTCCAAAGATTCCCGCAACTGCGCGCCCCTCTGCCAGATCGTTGCTGATGGTCGCCGTACCGTGCAAATTTATGTAGTCAATTTCTTCAGGGTTGGTTGCCGCGGTGTTGAGCGCCGCCTGTATGCTCAAGCGTGCTCCAAGGCCCTCCGGATGCGGAGACGATAAATGATAGGCATCATTCGATTCGCCCACACCTAGTAAGGCAATATCTGCAGATCGAGTGCTTGAATCGGGTCGCTCCAGTAATGCAAATGCCGCGCCTTCCCCAATGGAAATCCCCTCGCGATTTGTGGCAAATGGACGACATGGATGGGCGGCAAGAAGCTGCAGCGAATGAAAGCCGTAGAGCGTGGTTAAGCAAAGCGAGTCTACACCTCCCACCAGAGCGACATCGATTACCCCCGTTTCTATCATGCGCTGAGCGGTTGCAAAAACCTTTGCACCCGAAGAGCAGGCAGTCGAAATCACGCATACCGGTCCATTGATGCTCAGCCAAGTCCGTAAAAACGCGCCGACTGAAAATGTGCTGTGAGATCCTTGATAGTCAAATTTTTCAGGTAGCAATCCGGTTATCGGATCGCGGCTGCGATACGCCAATTCAGTTTCCAAAATTCCTGAAGTACTAGTTCCTAATATTAGACCAAAGCGCCGACCAGCTCGTGAAATGGCGGACCTCACGACTTCCTCAAAACCGTCCTGTCGCATTGCTAGTTTGGCAAGGCGATTGTTGCGGCAATTAAAGGATCGATACGCTGCCGGCAGTGACTCTGCATCGACACCCTGAATCTCACCCACATAGGTTTCAAGATCAGTGGCTTCAAATTCACATTTTGTAAGGCCCCCCATGCCATTGCGTAGCGCAGCAGTCATCGGTTCGAGGCCGCTGCCCAGGCAGGTAGTTGCGGTATAGGCGGTGAGAACTAGGGGCATCATTTAGGGCATGCTACGAATAAAAAATACAGACTGATCGACCCACTGACTCAATTGGAAGTTCCATCCTGTAGCGGCATCGCGAATGCCCTGACGACCGATATCGAGATGCTGCGGCTGAGGCTGGGCGATTCGCCGCTTGATAATAAGCGCTTGCATTTAGAGTGCAGCCCGTAAAAGTATAGGAACTAGATCCAACGCATAAATATTATCCAGAAGCATCGGTAACACCTTTAATATTACTGGGCTGCCGTCAGGTGCACGGGCGGCGTGACCGTCGTGCAGCAATAGAATATCGCCGCTGCGCATGCCGCAAACTAGACGTGACAAGATCTTGGCAGGCTGATTATTAACAGTGTCAAAACCGCGGCGCGTCCAAGTGGCAAGCCTAAGTCGTTGCTGAGTCAGCACTCGATCCAGGAATGGGT
This sequence comes from Gammaproteobacteria bacterium, assembly GCA_043784265.1. Taxonomy (GTDB): domain Bacteria; phylum Pseudomonadota; class Gammaproteobacteria; order Steroidobacterales; family Steroidobacteraceae; genus Bog-1198. Next base: position 29,367 of record JAYVYN010000109.1, read on the forward strand.
TGCGCAATCCCGCGGGCGCACGAAAAAAAAATGGTGTCACACCGACAGTAGATTCGATAATGTCTTGTGCCCTTGCAATTTCTGTTGCCATTGCACGGGGGCCCAATACCGAAAAATAGTTAAGGTGTCGATAACTGTGGTTCTCAATCGCGTGCCCGCGACGCAAAATGTCGCGAGCCAGTGACGGCTCGGCGCTTACTCTCGTGCCTACACAAAAAAAAGTAGCGACGGCTTTATATTTATCCAAAATGTCTAGTACTTGAGGAGTCACCTGAGGATCAGGTCCATCATCAATGGTGATGGCCATATTATGGCCGGACGCGGAGGGCAGTCGCGTCCAATTAGGACCAAGTAGTGAACTCCTCGGCAATAACCCGCTCGCAGTCAGCGCCGCGTGATCGGCTACCAGCGCTCCTGCGACCCATGGCCAAAGTCGCGGCTGTGCAGCTAAAATTGGCAGTGCCGCTGCGTGAGCAACAAACGACGCCTGTAGTAGTTTGGTGGGTCGCCAGGGTTGCCTAGGCGTTAGTCGTGTAGCTTCGCTCAAGTCGGATGCTCAACATTTTCAGAAAACGCTGCGGAGAATAATAATGCCAGTAAGGCTCCTGGTGCCACCGTCATGCCAAGCGCTGCCAGGACCGGAACTCTAGAAAACGCCAACATTCCAAAGCCTATGACCGTGGTCAAATTAGCAATTAGCAGCGATGCCAATAAGAGGGAGGTCTTTTTGGGATCGTGAAGCGAAGACTCGCGGTCAAAAAATAGTGCGTAGTTGGAACCGATCGCAATAGTCAATAGGAAACCAACCAGATGTAGAATAGTTAGAGAATAGCCGGCTAAGTTTAGGATCACCATCACGGTGAGTACCGCAAATATCAATGGAACGAGCACTCGCATTGCACGCTTTAGCGAACGCAATGAAATTACTAGTAAAATTAGAATCGCTGAAAAACCTAGTACCGATAAGCGTATCGCGTCAGCTAAGTAGCTGGCATAGAGTGCGTCTGATTGTTGTTTAAGATCCAAGACCGTTGCCTCCACATCTCCTAAGGGTACACTAATTGCCTGTCTTATTCGTTCAATGTCTATCGAGTAGGCGCCTGAACTGGTCTGGCTCGCTAGTAATGGCAGCAATCCATTCCACTGATCAGAATGGTGATCACCGCGACTCAGCAAAGCGTCGAGACCAGCGGCTAACGAAGTATTTTTAAGATCGCCCTGGCGAATAAACGGCGCGGAGCGAGCAGCTTGTATGTCTTTTAAAAAGGGTACCAATTGAGTAGAACGAATAGGAAGATTGACCGCTGCACTTTGCAGGTTTGCTAATAAAGCAGAGCTTGTCGGTAAAGTGGCGCGTCGCCGTTGCTGTGTCGCTAGGCTTGGTAAGTACTGGGTCGGCGCTTGGTAGCCAGCAAGCACACCGCCGGCAACCAATGCGTCGAGCGCTGTCGCGATCTTCTCGCTCGCTTGTAAAATTGCTTCCGAGCTTGGGCCGGACAGTACAATGACCGTTCTCACATCGGGCGCACCCAAGTCCGATCTAAGGCTCGCATCCAGAGTTTGCTCGCTCAAGGGTATTGGACTCAAGGCTGATAGTTCGCGATTCCACAATTCATTGCGATGGGCAAATAATACGCTTCCCGCCAGAATGGGGATTAACCAAAGCACAGGATGCCATGAACGTAGGAAAGGCAACAGATGAGCGAATAAGCTGCCGAACTGGGTAGCAGTGCTATGACTTAAATTTTTCGGCATTATGGCGGGTAGCACAAATCGGGTTGTAAGTCCGGCGGCGGTTAACCCGGCGATAGAGTATACGCCGAGTTGCGCAAGGCCAGGGAACGCCGAAGGAACCAAGGTCGCAAAGCCGCAGATGGAGGTCAGCATGCCCAATCGCACGGTAGGCCAAAATTTCCTTTTCCAGACGCTGAGTCTTGAGTCCGCAACAGTCTCTGACTGGACAAATAAGTAGACCGAATAGTCTACCGCCTCACCGATTAAGGTTACGCCAAAGCCTAGCGTCACGCCGTGCACCAAGCCAAAACCCAGTGCTACGGCGGCAACGCCAGTCAGAGCACCCGATGCAACGGGTAGAAATCCGATTAAAAGTGTCGTTAGTGAGCGATATACAATTAATAAAAAAATAGCAATAACACTTGAACTCAGGACCGACAGTCGGATCGCCTCTCGCTGAATAGTGTTACGCGCTTGGACTGCAAAAACTCCGGGTCCACTTAAGCGCAGTATCAACGGTGATCCGACCTTGCTGTCGTGTTGCAAAATGGCAAATTCACTGCGAATGATTGAAATGGCCTGCTGTTGTGCGTCGGTATCCGACCCTTGAGCTCGTGTTTCGGCCAATAACAAAGCGCGCCGTTCATCGCGAGAAACCCAAACGCCATTCAGCGATTGCGGCTGTGCAACCTGCGTGAATTGATTGACCACTTGCAGTAATTCACCGGTAGGATCACGCAAAAAATATTCCTGTGCGATCTGTCCCAGAGGAGAGGTCAATAACTCAATGTTATCGGAAATGGCTGATCGAAGGCCGACTGAAAAACGCTCTGCAGTTACTTGATTGCTGAGTGCATAACGATGCTGCACAATAAAATCACGATCTCGCTCTCGCTCTAAGGTCGTCGTCTCGCCATTCTCTACCGATCGAAAATTCGGTTTGGCGCGCAAATGAGCCGCCAATATAGTCGATGCGTGGGTCCGAGTGGCGGCGTTAGAGCCTTCGATATCGATAAGAATCAGTTTGGAAACTAATCCTCCGCGAAGTTGATCAACCAGCAATTGTTGCGCCTTTGAAGGATGAGCTGGTAAAAAAACCGATAAGTCTGCCGTATACCGAGCATGCAATGCCACCGCGCTGGCGCCCAACGTAAAGCAGACCCATATTGTAATGGCGATAAACCGTTTTTGCATTAATGATCTAAAATTAGCTTCAAAATTAGTATGGAGTAGTCGCCATTGCCACGCTTAACTTCTATGCGGTGGATTTCATCCTCGTTACCTAATAAAAGTATTTTCGAAATCAGGGCGGCAATCTTAGGGTCACGCGGAGTTAGGGCCAACTGCCAGCCATTGGTTGTAGATTCGAAACTAGGGGAAAAAGTGCGGTTAAGTGCCGAGAAGTCGCCGGATAAAATCTGCAGAATACCGGTCATTAAAACACCCAATTGTGGGTAAGTTTCAAGCGAAAATGAGCGTGAAAATTTTTCGCGCTTAAGACTAATGATATTGCGTTCAAGAATTAGACTCTCAAATTTCGGCCTGAGCGTGCGTTTCTCGAGATGGTTCGGAGCCGTGTAAAAAAGTTCACCGGAACTCTCGATCGGACGATCTAAGATCCCAATAAATTGTCTTTCTATGAAACTCGTGTGACCGCGTTGCTGCTGAGCCAAGTGGGTCATCAAATCATTGAGGTCTTTATCTAGCGCCGCCGCTGGGGTGCCGTTGGGCAACACGAAAATTGATACAAGAGTTACGGTGAGCCTGAATTGCCACATAGGTGAATTACCGGTCGGCAATATTATGAGAACTATTGGGCTCTTGCCAAAAATCGAAAAAATTAAACCAGTTGTACGGATTGATGTGACATTGTTGTTCGAGGAGTCTTGCGTAGAGCTCGATTGCTGTACGAATAGCATCCGAGCGATTGGTTGAAACTTGAGAAAAGTCGGCAAGTTCCTGGAAAACGATGCGGTATCGGTTAGCGCCGAGATATAGTCCCGTCATAAATACTACGGGTCGCCGCAATGCTGCAGCGGCACGCATAGGGCCTGTAGGGAGCCACGCCGCGTCGCCAAGAAATGTTACTTTTTGTAATGAATCGCTTAGGATACTGCGATCACTTAATATCCCGACGCAGGCGCCGTTGCTCAGTCGTGATTGAATCTGGATCATCGAATCGACATTTCCCAGCGGGATAATATCGGGATTCAGCAGAGGATTTATTGTCGAGAGCATTGAGCTGATTTTCCGTGCATTGTCTTGATACATTGTCATTGCGACGGTAAGACCAGTTCGTCGTATGCCAATCGCTCGAATAACTTCGAAGCTTCCCATGTGTGCGCCCATGAGTAGCACGCCTTGACCGCGATCAATATGGGCTTGAATGACGTCGACTCCTTCAATAGTGACATCGAAAAGATGAAACTGGTTATTGAGGAGATAAATACGGTCATGAATAGTGGATGCAAAGTTTAACAGCAGATGAAAACGGTCCCGTGCGGACGCATTGCGTTGTAGCGCATGACGTAAATATTTCAACATATGTCGACGCGGTGTTGGTGCAAATACAAAAAAGTAGGCTACGATGCCATAAAGCACAAATCGACTTACGCTTCGACCAAGATTCA
>JAYVYN010000110.1:0-21898 GCA_043784265.1 Gammaproteobacteria bacterium
GTCGGCTTTAGCCCAGTCCGCATTCGCGGCCGCCGCTTGAAACGACTCCGTGCTCGGCGCAATCGTCTTACCGTCTTTATTGGTCAGCGTCACAAAAGCCATATTGTTTTGTTTCGCAAAAGCATACTCGACGTATCCGATCGCACCATCGGTCTGTTTGGTCATGTTGGCCACGCCCTCATTACCCTTCGCGCCAATACCCGTGGGCCATTGCACCGACGCATTCGCGCCAATTTTCGACTGAAAGCTGGCGCTGACTTTGGACAAATAATCTGAGAAAAGAAAATTAGTTCCTGAACCATCCGATCGGTACACGGGAGCGATTGCCGTGCTAGGCAGGGCTAATTTCGGATTGAGTACTTTAATCTTCGGATCATCCCATTGGGTAATTTCGCCCAGGTAAATACTAGCAATAACAGGTCCATCTAAATGTAATTGGCCCGCCTTGACACCGCTGACATTTACAACGGGTACTACTCCACCGATGATCATTGGAAACTGCAGCAATCCCGCGGACTTTAAGTCTGCGGGTTTCAATGGCATATCCGATGCGCCGAAAGTGACAGTCTTCGCCTTGATTTGTTTGATACCACCCCCGGAACCTATAGACTGGTAATTCAACCCGACATTGGTCAGCTTTTTATAGGCATCCGCCCACTTGGCATAAATTGGATAGGGAAAAGTGGCGCCCGCACCGGATATATCACCGGCCACCGCGCTACCTACGAAAAATGCCGCCAACGCAGCAACCGCGCTGATTTTGATTCTACTAATTTGCATAGACACTCCACGGTGTGTTTAAAGACTGCGCTTAAGTCTCTACAGGAAATGTGTCAATTTTATGACAGTAACCGTGATTCAATAATCGTTGTTTTAAAAAGACACCTGTTGTAATGATTCTGTCATATATCTAAGGTACTTTCTCCAATGCTTATCAATATCGGAGAGTTAATTCATGTTTAAGGTAATTTTATTCGCCCTGCCACTCATTGGCGCACTGGCCTTGAGCGCGCACGCCCAAACTGAAGTTGCGCCAAACACCACCATCGGCGGTGAAGCCTTTCTCGATGTGAGCCACATCAACAATCAACAAAATGGCAACGATATTAATCCGACCGGAGTCGGCTTCGATGCTAAGCGTTTTTATCTCGTCGCGGAGCATAAATTTGACGATGTATGGTCAGCGAATATAACCACTGATGCCCAATTTAGTAGCAGCACCACCGCTGGCAGCGGTGGCGTTACCGAGGTGTTTATCAAGAAACTATACTTACAAGCGAAGCTTGATGATGCGTTTGTGGTTCATGCCGGCTCCTACACCTCACCTTGGTCACCGTTCGTTGAGAGTTTGTACGGCTATCGGTACATTGAGAAGCCGCAAACCGACCGGCTAGGATTTGCTAACACCGCTGATTGGGGTTTAAACGCCAGCGGCAAAATTGCCGATTCGATGCTGACCTATTCAGCATCTGTGGTTAACGGTGGCGGGTTCAAGAACCCGACCCGCACTAAAGACGTGGATTTCGAGGCCCGAGTGGGTATCGTTCCAGTCACCGGTCTGACTCTAGCGCTGGGTGTTTACACTGGACACCTCGGACAAGTCACGCAAGCCAATGCGAACTTCGCCAGCAATACGGCGAGCCGCTTTGACGCGGCGATCGGTTATATATTCGCAGGATTTCGCATTGGCGGTGAGTATTTCACGGCAAAAAATTACAAGTCGACTAACGCGACAGGAATCTTCGCGGGTCCAGGAGGCGTGGTGGTGGCCACCAACGGCATCATCACCAATGGTGTCACTACCAGTCCAGGCACCGTGGTTTCAGACAAAGCGGACGGTGAATCAATTTGGGTCTCGTACAATTTCTCCGAGCAAGTAGCAGTATTCGCACGCTACGACAACGCCAAGCTCAGCAAACAAGTGAATCCTGGCCTTAAAGACACCTATGCGCACATCGGCGTCGCATACAAACCCAACAATAAACTAGATCTAGCGCTGGTGTATAAGAATGAGAAAGTCGATAACGGTGCAATCGGCGTCAGTAGCGCCGATGCCAACGGTTCGTACCTCATCGGTGGCACCAATGCCACGAATGGCGGCAAATTTAGTGAAATTGGAGTGTATGCCCACTATAATTTTTGAAACATGAGTTCCAGCGTGCGCCTATAGATTCGATGTAGGACATCAATATCAGCAAGGCGCACGCACTCATTAACCTTGTGAATGGTTTGATTGATAACACCTAGTTCGATGATTTGTGCACCCATCGGCGCAATGAAGCGACCGTCAGATGTACCTCCGTTAGTCGATAACTTAGGAGTTTGTCGCGTGACTTCTTCCACCGCGCGCGACGCCGCCTGAGAGAGCGGCCCGGGCACGGTCAAAAACGGCAATCCCGAGACAAACCAATCCAGCGAATATTTTACACCGTGAACTTTCAATATATTTTCAACCGTCGATTGCAGTTTTTCGACTGTTTGCTCGGTTGCGAATCTTAAATTAAAGCGTGCCTTCAGTTCGCCAGGTATAACATTGGGTGCACCGGTTCCCGCCGTGATATTCGAAACCTGGAAGCTGGTGGGTTGGAAATGCTGATTGCCGCTGTCCCAAGTGCGCGTGCTCAAATCAACCAGAGCCGGCGCGAACGCATGCACTGGGTTGTCCGCGAATTGCGGATAGGCGATATGCCCCTGCACGCCATGCACGGTGAGATGACCGCTTAAGCTACCGCGGCGACCAATTTTAAGTGTATCGCCCAAAGTGACTTCACTGGAAGGCTCGCCGACTAAACACCAATCAATGATTTGTTTGCGCGCCCGCAATTCCTCGACCACTCGCCGCGTACCATCGACCGACGGACCTTCCTCATCACTGGTGATGAGGAAGGCGAGTGTGCCACGGTGATTGGGATGCTGTGCCACAAACGCTTCTACTGCGGTTAGCATGGCGGCAAGCCCGCTTTTCATATCAGCAGCGCCACGACCGTACAGCAACCCATCGCGAATAGTGGGCGTAAAAGGATCTGAGCTCCACTCCTCAAGGGGACCTGTGGGGACTACATCGGTATGTCCCGCAAAACAGAACACCGGCCCCACTTCACCCCGTGTCGCCCAAAAATTCTGCACCGGCCCAAAATTTAAGATTTCGACCTTGAAACCAATCGCTCGCAACCGCTCAATCATCACTGCCTGGCAACCCCCATCTACGGGACTCACCGATGATCGCGATATCAAGTCTTTGGTGAGTTCGAGGGTCGCCGACATCAGAAACGCAAGACCGGTGCCTGCCTACGCAAATTAGCCCAGACACCTCCGGCACCTAGACTAAGCGAAGCAATCAGCGTCCAAGCTGGCATGGCCAAACCTAAAAGACGCCACTCGATTTTGGCGCACTCACCTGATCCAGACAATACTTTGCTCCAGACTTCGCTCAAACTAAAAATTTTCAGCATGAAATCTAAGGATGCACCGCAGGCGGGAACACTTCCCGGCGGCAAACTTTGAATATATAGATGTCGACCCGCTACCAAAACGGTACCCAGCGCAGCTAATGCGATAAGCGCGGCATAAATGCGTCTACCGCTCCTCACAGGATCATGTACCGCAGCCAGTAAAAACACCACGCCGAGGGCAAACATCCCAATGCGTTGGAATATGCAAAGCGGACAGGGTTCTAAATGCAGAAAATACTGTGCGTAATAGGCATAGGCCAATAACAGCGAGCAAACCACAAACCCTAAAGTATTAGCGGTACGGGACATTAGCGACGGGTGGTAGCGTGCGCGGCGTCAATTTGTTTGGCGACATCCTCAAGCGAGGTATGGCGAACATCCTTACCATGCACCATGTAGATGACATATTCACAAATATTCTTAGCGTGATCGCCGATGCGCTCTAGTGAGCGCACAATCCACATAATTTCTAACGCACGTCGAATCGTACGCGGATCTTCCATCATAAAGGTAATGCATTGGCGATGAATGGCTTCATACTCCTCATCCACCATTTTGTCTTCCTGGGCCGTTTTCAGGGCCGCCTGCGAGTCCATACGAGCAAAAGCATCGAGCGAGTCATGCACCATTTGAGCCACCTGGCGACCCAAGTGTTTAACCTCCCGATACTTATCCGCCGGTCGTTCCATCGTGGCAAGACGAGAGGCTATATAACCAATTTTCTCGCCCTCATCGCCAATCCGTTCAAGGTCGGTAATCGTCTTGATAATTGCCACAATAACCCTAAGGTCGCCAGCCGCAGGCGCGCGAATCGCCAAGATTCGGCTACATTCTTCGTCGATAGATACTTCCATTCCGTTAACTTTATAGTCATCGGTAGCAACCGACTCACCCAATCGGCTATCGCCTTCAACCAAGGCGGTAATAGCCTTGTGCAGCTGTTGCTCCACAAAACCGCCCATTTGCAGCACTTGATTGCGGACCTTTTCCAAATCTTCGTTAAATCGCCGCGAAATATGATGTGTAAGATCAGCGGTTTCCATAGCTCACCTCAATACAAAAAAATGCTAACACTTAATCTTATACAGCCGTTAGTGAAACACGCTGCGCAGGAAAATGACAAGTAAAAGTACTCCCTTTACCCTCGACACTGACGACCTCCAACCAGCCGCCGTGCCGCTGTAATGCATGTTTCACAATGGCCAAGCCTAAGCCCGATCCTCCCTGAGCGCGCGAGCGCCCCACATCTACCCGATAAAAACGCTCAGTCAGACGCGGAATATGTTCTGGCGGTATACCCATTCCGGTGTCGGCTACCGAGAAATGGGCACCTTCGTTATCATTCCACCAGCGCATACGCACCGAGCCCTCAAGCGCCGTATATTTCAAGGCATTGACCAAAACATTGGTGAATGCCGACTCCAATTCCTGACTTGAACCCCATAGTCCGCAAATCGACTCAAGCTCCAGTAACACTTCATGAGGACGCACAGGGCGCGCCAACGCATCGCGCTGCAGACGCCGCATTAGGTTCGGAATATCAACTACTTCGCGCACCGCTTCGTCGTCTGCAGACTCTAATCGTGAGAGTTCCAACAGATCGGCGATAATGGTATTCATCCGTTGAGCTTGGCTCCGCATATCGCGAATCGGACTCGACCATACGGGATCCAATTCCTTATCGTCTGCCAGTGAATCCAAATAGCCTGAGATTACCGTCAACGGTGTACGCAACTCATGCGACGCATTCGCGACAAAATCTTTGCGCATAGCTTCAAGCCGCATTTGACGAGTCACGTCACGAACTAACAACAATAACTGACCCGCCCCATACGGCACCAGTTGCAACGCCAAAAAGACATCCAGTTGCACCGGCGGATGGATAACCAACGGTACTGCATACTCATCCGAATGCAAATAAAGCACAAATTCCGGCGACCTTATCAAATTATCAATCCGCAATCCCAAGTCTGAAGGTCGTTTCAAACCCAAGAGTCGCCCCGCCTGACGATTAAACCAAACAATATCGTTCTGATTACTTAAGATAATGACGCCATCCGGCAAGGCAGCCGTAGAGCGACGTACTTCGCGCAGTAGTTGCGCCAAGCGTTGTTTATGAAACTGTTTGCGTCGATGCAAGCGCACCACCTGCGCAATCACATCGCCCCAAATACCACCCATCAACGGTGGATCGATCTGCGAGCGCAAGCGCAACCAACGGTCGAGCCGATATAGATTGAGCAGTTGCCAACCTAAGTACACGCAGGCAGCCGCTGAAATCCACAGCCAAATAGGTCCCACGATCAGACCTAAACTTAAGCCCAATACCAGCAGGCCCGCGAGCCGCGCGAGCGCAAAGGTCCACATCGCTACCATTGGATGAGCAAGATAGCGCGTTCTTAGGTCTCGCGCGTGGAAAATCGATAGCCCGAACCGCGAACAGTCTGCACCAGAGGTTCCAAGGAATAGGGCTCTAATGCCTTACGCAAGCGACGGATATGCACGTCGACGGTGCGCTCTTCCACATAGCTGTTCCCGCCCCAGACACGATCCAATAGTTGCCCGCGACTAAAAACCCGCTCAGGGTGAGTCATAAAAAAATGCAACAACCTATATTCAGTCGGTCCTAAACCAATTTCCTGATCACCCGAGCTCACGCGATGACTAGAGTCATCAAGCCTTAAGCCATTAACCTCCACCACGTCAGCAGTTCCCACAGGGACAGCCCGGCGCAATACCGCTTGAATCCGCGCCTGTAACTCGCGCGGCGAAAACGGCTTAGTAACATAATCATCAGCACCGCCCTCTAATCCTCCCACTTTGTCCTGCTCTTCGGCCTTGGCGGTTAACATAATGACAGGAATTTCCCGCGTGTCCTTCACCCGCTTAAGCGAGCGGGTCAACTCCAAACCACTCATGTCGGGCAACATCCAATCGACCAGCATCAAATCCGGTCTCAGATCGACTATTTGTGCCCGCGCTTCGCGACAATCCTCGGCTTCCGACACCTGGTAACCCGCACGGCGTAACCCAAACGCAATCATGTCGCGAATCGGTTTTTCGTCTTCTACTATCAATATGCGTTTTGCAGTCATTAGCCTATTACAGCGATCAGATGTGACAGTTGCATGACGCGCGCTATTTAATACCGCGCTCGGCCTCGGTCAGCGCTACCTGATTGCGCAGGTACAACGGCTCCAGCCGCGCGGGATCAAGACTCGCTCCCGTTTTTAAACGCAACACCCCAAGCCGCGCAATCTCGTGCGAATTGGGTAAAGCATTGGCAGCTCCTGGATCAAGAACCAACCCAAGATGGGTAAGTTCAGGGTAGGCAGCAAAGCCCCGGCCAATGCCGTGGATATCGTCTTGTTGACTAGGTGTCTCATTAGGCCCCGGCCATTTTACACTACTCGCAGGGCCCACCTGCGGCGCGCTCAACGTGATCAACCCCTGCGTCGCGTGGCGCTCGAAACAACCCCAGTACACTTCGCCCATACGCGCATCCAGACAAGCCAAAGCCCGCGCACTGACGCTCATCGCCGCTAAGCCTAAGGCTTCGAGCGTAGTCACCGGGACCACACCAAGCCCCGCACCAAAAGCCAGCCCTTGCGCCACCGCCACGCTAATGCGAACCCCGGTAAAGGCACCGGGACCTATGCTCGCCGCAATGCCATCAAGGCCACTCAACCCTATTCCGGCTTCTGCCAATACCGAGTCCACCATGTCGAGAATCTGTTCGGCATGGCCCCTCTGCAGCTCGGCAAACCGGCTTATGCACTCGCCATTCACTAACAGTGCCACTGAGCAGGCTTCGGTCGCCGTATCCAACGCTAAAACACGCATCTATATCGCCCGCTGGGAGGGGCGACCCGCATGTAATGCGCGCAATCGCTCCCGTAGAAAATCTTCCGCAACAGAACTATCGACAACTACCGGACTTGGCGGAAGTGACTCTAGGAAAGCCCGACCATAAGCCTTGGTTCTCACGCGAGGATCGCCTATCACAACGACACCAAAATCGTCAAAATCGCGAATCAGTCTCCCAACTCCCTGTTTCAGCGCCAGCACTGCCTGGGGTACCTGATATTCAAAAAAAGGATTGCCACCCCGCCGCCTAATGCCCTCAAGGCGCGCCTTGAGCAACGGGTCATCAGGCGATGCAAAAGGCAGCTTGTCTATTGCCACGATCGAAAGTGCCTCGCCCTTAACGTCAACGCCCTCCCAAAAGCTTCCGGTTGCCAACAACACCGCGTTACCTAACTTGCGAAAGCGCGCCAACAACACTTCGCGCGGAGCCTGGCCTTGCACGAGCACCGGAAACGGTGGATTAGGAAAGCGCTGGCGTAACGCCGCTTCGCCCTCCGCCAAGCCACGATAACTTGTATACAGCAGAAATGCTCTGCCCCCGCTCGCTTCGAGCAAGGGCGCACAAGCATCGATGAATGCCACTGCAAAAAGCGGACTCTGCGGCTCTGGCATATTAGAGGGTAAAAAAATACGAGCCTGTTCACGATAGTCAAACGGACTATCAATACGCAGCGTTCGAGCCGAAGTAAGGCCTATACGGGCTGCAAAATGCGAAAAATCTTCGCCAATTGCTAAGGTCGCTGACGTAAAAACCCAGGCTGAAGGCCGAGCCTCAATGTACGCGCGTAACCGATCTGCAATCTCAAAGGGAGTAAAATGCAAGGATAAGCTTTTATGCGCCACTTCCACCCAGCGCAAGCCTGCCTCGTCCGAAATGGTTTGCAAAGTCGCAAGTCCGCTCGACAAGGTAGTGGCTCGTTTGGCGCAATTAGCAATACCAGACCCCGCACCCAAACCCTCCAACAAACTGGCAAGCTCCGCCAGTATTGTTCGAAGCTCAGTTAATAAATCCACAAACTCTTCAGGCACCCGCGCCCACTCAAAACGCGGCCCGCCACTTGGTAAAAAACTGCGAAGCTCATCTAGTTTTGAGCTTAAGCCATCAATCACACTATTCACCGCTGGCGCCCGCACGCCAACACCAGCTAACTCCGCCGCGATGTCGCGTAACAACAGTTGCACCTGGCGTACCGACCAAATTTGACCAAAAAACTGGGCCGCAATATCCGGTACTTGGTGAGCTTCATCCAAAATGACGGCGCCAGCCCCCGGCAGTAAATCGCCGAAGCCCTCTTCTTTCAAGGCTAGATCCGCCAGCAGTAAATGATGATTAACTACAACAATTTCAGAGGCTTGCGCTTTACGTCTCGCGTCAATTATATAACATCCACTGAACTGCGGACACTCTTGGCCTAAACAATTCTCGCGCGTCGAAGTGATCGCAGGCCACAATGACGATTGCTCCGGCAAATCTTCAAGCTCAGACAAATCACCGGTTTTGGTGATTGCCGACCAGCGAGTAACCTTCGCTAAAATCTCGGTTTCACCGCGCCCTACTGCCAACAAACTTGCCTGCTGGGTGACCATTTCCAACCGATGTCGGCATAAGTAATTGCTACGTCCCTTCAGCAAAGCCACTTTGACCGGTAAACCCAAGGCTTTCGCAAGTAGCGGCAAGTCACGACCGAACAATTGATCTTGCAAGGTGCGCGTACCGGTCGAAATAATGACGCTTCGACCCGATAACAACGCAGGCACAAGGTAAGCGAAGGTCTTGCCGGTGCCCGTGCCCGCCTCCACCAGCAATGGCTCTTCGCGAGCCAGAGCGAGACCCACAGCCTTCGCCATCGCCGCCTGTTCCGATCGATAGGCATATCCCGGCAGGACGCGCGCTAGCGGCCCCTCCGAACCAAAGATATCCTTAAAATCGGTATTCATGTGATGGCGCAAGCCTACGGTGTTTTTTGATCCGCAATTGGCATGATTTAGCCCTATATGTCATCCTGCGGCCGACATTTATAGTTTATGGCTGAGGATTCGAATGGCAACAACCTTCCAGTATGCTCCTGCACTTGATTCATTGAGTCCCGCGGTAACTGCCTGGGTCAACGAAGTCGCAAGACTTACGCGACCGGAGCGCATTTACTGGTGTGACGGCACCGAACTTGAGTTCCAACGTTTGGAAAGGGAGTTGGTCGCCAAAAACGAATTGTTGCCACTGAATGAAACCACCAACCCCGGATGTTTTTTATCACGCTCCGATCCCTCTGACGTCGCGCGCGTCGAACATCTCACGTATGTTTGCACGCAAAAGCAAGAAGACGCCGGCCCCAACAATCATTGGATCGCGCCCGATGTAGCGCATGCACGCATGGATGCGCTATTCGATGGTTGCATGCAAGGCCGCACCTTGTACGTGGTCCCTTACTGTATGGGGCCGATTGCGTCGCCATTCGCGCGCGGCGGTGTGGAAATAACCGATAGCGCCTACGTGGTTCTTAATATGAAGCTCATGACTCGCATGGGCCGAGCAGCATTGGAGCGCATAGCGCAGGATGGCAGCTTCGTTAAGGGCCTGCATTCAACGGGCGACCTAAATCCCGAACGCCGCTTTATCATGCATTTCCCCGAAGAACTTTCCATCAAGAGTATCGGCTCAGGATACGGGGGCAACGCCCTATTAGGCAAAAAGTGTCATGCACTGCGCATCGCTAGTTGGCAGGCACGGACCGAAGGATGGCTTGCCGAGCATATGCTAATTGTAGGTATCGAAAACCCTCAAGGGGAAATTCACTACCTCGCTTGTGCCTTCCCCTCCGCCTGCGGTAAGACTAACCTTGCCATGTTGATTCCGCCGGAAAACTACCCCGGATGGAAGGTATGGACCGTCGGTGACGATATTGCTTGGTTGCATCCCGGCCCAGACGGCAGGCTTTATGCGATCAATCCAGAATCGGGTTATTTCGGTGTTGTACCAGGCACCAATCTTAAAACCAACCGCAACGCCTACGAAACCATTCGTCGGGATACTATTTTTACCAATGTCGCGTTAACCGCCGACAATCAACCCTGGTGGGAAGGGCTACCGGGCAAACCCGTCATAGATTGGCAGGGACGTCCTTACGATCCATCGAACGGACCGGCCGCGCAACCGAATTCAAGGTTTACCGTGGGTGCGCATCAGAACCCCAGCTATTCTAAATTGGCCGACGCACCCGGCGGAGTACCGCTCTCAGCCATTGTATTTGGCGGCCGTCGCCGCTCCCTCACTCCTTTGGTCTACCAGGCGCGCAATTGGCTGCATGGTGTATTAGTCGGTGCCGGTCTTGCCTCCGAAACGACCGCCGCCGCCACCGGAACTGTAGGCATCGTGCGCCGCGATCCTATGGCCATGAAGCCCTTTGCCGGCTATAACTTTGCAGACTATTGGTCACATTGGATTAATATCGGTTCGGCGCTTAAAAATCCCCCACAAATTTTTCACGTCAACTGGTTCCGCCAGGACAACTCAGGAAAATTTCTCTGGCCCGGGTTTGGCGATAACTTGCGGGTATTGCGTTGGATAATTGAACGTTGCAAGGGCAACATTGGAGCCAAAGACACGGCCATCGGGCACCTTCCGGAGATCTCAGACCTTGATATTCGCGGCCTCAATCTCAATCCAAGCGCGATTGAGGAATTATTTGCGGTCAATCCAGAGCTCTGGAAGTTAGAATATTCGGGGATTAGTGCATATCTTGGCGAGTTCGGCGCGCGCCTTCCGGCAAGTTTAAAGGCCGAGCTCGCCGACGCTATCGCGCGAATTCACTCTTCACAGGTGTAACGCACAACTTGTGAAGAGTTACTGTCGGGAGCCTTACCGAGACCAATAAGGCCCTCACCTCGAAGCTGCATGGAATCACGCCGCACGAAAGCCTCTTCACCCTCTTTACCGAGTACGAAGGTGCCGTTGGTGCTTTGATCCACCAACATGAATTTACTGCGATTTACCTCGACCCGCGCATGCAGGCGCGAAATCAAATTACCCTTGATAACCAGGTCATTTTCTTCTGCTCGACCCATAGTAATATTCGCCCGCGTCTCATCCATCACTACTTCTTGGCCCTGGTAGCGTAAGCGCAGTCTTTTGATTTTATTGGCAGCGTCGCGCGATACATTAGCGATAGCGGGCACCATGCTAGTCACATCCTCGGTCTGCCACAGAACCTCGAATAGTGCGACTTCGCTGCTGCGTCCTTTTAAGGTCGCAATATCAATCTGGCGTACCGACGCCCGCCACTCCGCAGACAAATTTTCCACCATGGTTGCAGTGGTCATAATCTGTCCAGCCTTTGCCTGGCTGGTCATTCGATTAGCGGTATGCACCGCAGACCCAAAAACATCGCGATTCTCCATCACTACTGGCCCGTAATTACAGCCAATACGTATCGCAACAGGCTGCTCCGGTATTTTTAATGCCGGATGCAAAGTGATGTGTTTCTGCATTTGCGCCGCTGCGTTTAAGGCATCATCGGAAGTTGGAAAGGTCGCCATCACCTCGTCACCCATGGTCTTAATCACGGTGCCTCGATTTTGCTCGGTGGCCGCCCGCATGACGTCAATGCAGATACCGACGGTGTCACGAGCGCGCGCGTCGCCCAACAACTCATAAAGCTTGGTGCTACCGACTACGTCGGCAAACAAAATGGCTAATTCAATTTCGCTACCCATATCGTAACGATTATACTTATCCTGGCACGCAACGCCTTAGGTTTAAGCAGCAATCTTGGCATTCAGCAGCGCTAATCCGCCATATAGCGTCTCAGGAGTCGCGTCCGGTCGTGCCGCAACTTCCGATAAAAACCGCCTCCAAGCACGCGCACCCTCTTTGCCCACGACTAAACCATGCATATGCCGAGTAATCGAATGCAGCCGCAGCCCAGCGCTTGCGTGACGCTTAGCATAGCTCACCACTTTTTCAATGACCTCAGCGGGATGGGGCACTTGCCACCCAGGATTCAGCACGGCCTGCTCCAATTCAGCCAGCAAAGCAGGCCTGTGATAAGCCGCCCGTCCTAACATTACTCCATTTAAACCCACTTCGAACTGGGCCAGAGCGCTATTCAGGTCGATCAAACCTCCGTTTAAGACCACCGGCAAGGCGGGACGTTCCTGCTTAATGCGATACACATAAGCATACTTCAAGGGCGGGATTTCACGATTCTCCTTAGGCGATAAACCGCCCAAAATAGCCGCCCGCGCATGCACAATCAGCGCATCAATTCCGGCCGCGCAAACCGCGGCGACAAACTCACTAAAAAACTCGTAACTATCGCGCTCGTCAATGCCAATGCGGCATTTGACGGTAACCGGTAAATGAGTTGCCGCTTTTAAATGCCGCACACAGGCAGCTACGAGATCAGGCTTTAACATCAAGCAAGCGCCAAAAGAGCCGTTTTTAACCCGGTCACTGGGGCAGCCCACATTGAGATTTATTTCCGCGTAGCCCGCTGCCGTGCCGATTTGCGCGGCTTGCGCCAATTCGGTCGGGTTACATCCGCCCAATTGCAGTGCGACCGGGTGCTCTAAAGAATCATGCTCCAGCAGACGTTGCGCATCGCCGCGTACCAACGCCGCAGCGACAATCATCTCGGTATACAGCAGCGCATGAGGTGAATATAAGCGATGCAGAAACCGACAGTGACGATCCGTCCAATCCATCATGGGCGCAACACTAATGCGTCGATCTAGAGTTTGTCGCTCGGTAACGTTCATACCAGAATGATACTAGGGGCCCGTCAAGTCGGGGGCTATAAAATTACGCCAAGTGCCAAGGTAGCAAGTTCCAAGGTAGCATTATTGCTCAATTGCAGTACCGCCGAAGGTCGGTTAGGATTTTGTTATTGACATGCGTAAGTACAGCGTCCATTTAGGCCAGCGCCAACCGGCCTTAAGCGAATCCCGAAGTTCCAGCCTTGGGGATGTCAAGTTCATCCTATTTGATGCACCACATGATCGACTGCTTGACGCATAACCCAACGATCGATGGATGGCATTACATTGTAGCGCTGAGCGGCTGGAATAAATTCAGAGGGCACCATAGGCTGAAAGTAAAGTTCAAAACGACTTTCATCGCAAGCGCGAGTCAGCCGCGAAACCCAGTGCATTTCACGGTGTCGCTCTGGCACATCATCCAGTTTATATAGTTGAACACGATTACGGCCCCGGTCTTTAGCCGAATAGCAGGCAACGTCAGCGGCGCTCATTACATCGGCGACCGCAGACGTTGCTTGAGTAATTTCCACAATCCCAATGCTTACCCCCACAGCGAACGTTCTTTACTAATATCGTGAAATACCATCACGGCACCGATACGGTTGCCGTCACGATCGCGGATCGGTGCCGCTGAATCCTGGATTGCCATTTGTTGTTCGCATCGATTGATCAGAACCGTATCTTCGCTCAATCCCAAGGTCTGGCCATCGCGTAAGCAACGCATCACCGGACTTTCACTGGCGTCACGAGTCACATCATCAACTACCGTTAGCACCTCAGCAATAAGATGCGACTGGGCTTCATGATTCTCCCATCCGGTAAGACTTTCAGCGACCGGGTTCATGTAATCGATACGCCCATCCGAATCGGTAGTAATTACTGCATCCCCCAATCGACTGCAAGGTAACTTGTGCTCTTTCCTTGGCTTTAAATCCCGCGGTCTCGGCTTTTTTCCGCTCGGTAATACCAACAATGGTGCCTTCTAGGCCCACAACCAAGCCGCGTTTATCGCGAATTACCCTGCAATTAGCGATAGCCACCAGCAATTTCAATACGTCGCAGAAATGTGTCGCGATCTCCGACCTGCCAGTACAGATCAGAAGCCGGTACCCGACAAATTTCCTCAGCTGACTCAAAGCCCAGCATTTTTACAAACGCTGGGTTAACGATTCGCCATTGAGCTTCGCGAGTTGTTTGGTAGACGCCTTCCACAATGTAAATAAACCGCGAAAACGTGCTTCACTTTCGCGCAAGGCATCTTCCGCTGAACGTCTCTCGATCGCGATCCCAGCAATTTGTGTCATTCGTGCAATCAATTCATAGTCGCGTGACGCTGGTAACCCTGGATTACGACGATAAACCGCCAAGCTGCCCACGATATGGGTCTGAGACGCGACGATTGGCGTAGACCACGCCGCTTTTAAGCCCGCAGCCAACGCCGCATCGCGTCGGTATTCCCATAGGGCATCTTGCTCCACGTCGGCGACTATCACCTGCCGGGCTAAATAAACGGCAGCCGCACAACTGCCAAAACGAATACCGGTTGGAGTTCCGTCCATGGCAACCACAAACTCTCGCGTAAGGTTCGGGGCAACCCCATAGTTTAGGCACTTTGCGTCTGCATCGTAAAAACTAATGGCACAGCTGGCATCCTCCACAACCTGTTGAATAACCGCGCAAATAGTCTCTAATATCGACAACAACGCGGCGTTTGCCGCAATTTTTTCGAATATTCTATGTTCACCTGCGGCTATAGATGCCGCACGCGTCTCACTGTCGCGAATTAACTTCTCGGCAAAATGCCGTTCGGTACAATCACGAATACAAAGTATAAAACCTTCACGACTGTTGAATTTCGCCGAACTTACGCAGACTTCCAACGGGATGCGCTTGCCCTGCTTGCTCACGCCCCAAGTCTGGTGGGCAGCCAAATCCGTACGGGTGTCGTCACTACGGGACGCGCAGCTATCTAAGAAAGCCCGCGTGCCATTGGAATCAATTTTCGGCAGTAAAAAATTAATCGATCGACCTAGAATTTCGGTGACCGAGTATCCAAATATCTTCTCACCTGTCGGATTGAAGGTCTCGATATGACCGGCATAATCGAGCGTTAAAATAGCATCTTTTACGTTATCAAGAATCGATTGTAAGTGTGAGGTGGTTTGTTCGCGAATATCACGAGTAAGGCACATGGCCTCCTCCGACATGATCTGCATCGAACGCACCACACCACGTCGCTCGACTTCCAAACATTCGTAGTGGGCACTAATGGCTTGCCGCAAAATGCTGAAATCAATATCCCCGTGATCGACTTCAGCGATTTTTAAAAGCCGATTGAAGCTTTCGCGCGCCGGCGAGGCGCGGATAGCGAGTGCGGAATCGCGTGACAAACCGTAAACCTCCCTGCCTACACCAACGACCCTTAAAGGGTAGCGTTGATCTTAAGGAGATCCCGCCACATTGACGTGACAGGGGTCGCGATTCCGCAATATTCTGTTAAATGACTTGGACAACCCCAGCAGTATTTAACATATTGCGGTAGCTGAGATCAATTGGAAATTCCCTGATCGATGGACTCTCGCCCGGAGCGTTTGCGCTCATTTTCCCGCAAATTGCGCTTGCGTAAGCGAATCGAACCTGGCGTGACTTCGATCAGCTCATCGTCATCGATGAATTCCATGGCTTGTTCGAGCGAGAACTGAAGGGGTGGCGTGAGGACTACGTTTTCATCCTTGCCTGCAGCTCGCATATTCGTCAGTTTTTTGCCCTTTAGCGGATTAACAACCAGGTCATTCTCACGATTGTTGAGTCCAATAATCATCCCTTCGTAGACTTCCTCGCCGGGACTAATACAAAGTCGTCCGCGCTCTTGAAGGCTAAATAACGAGTACGCTAAAGCGGTACCTTGGCCATTGGCAATGAGCACACCTTGTGGCCGTTGACCCAATTCGCGCTGCACAACCGGACCGTAATGATCAAACACATGGTGCAATAAGCCGGTACCACGAGTCATGGTGCGAAACTCAGTTTGAAAGCCGATCAAGCCGCGCGACGGAACCATGTAATCCAAACGCACTCGGCCGCGTCCGTCGGCTTGCATGTCCTTAAGCTCAGCACCGCGACTACCCAATGCAGACATAACACTGCCCTGCGATTCACTGTCTGCATCAACGGTAACCTGTTCATAGGGTTCATGTGCGACCCCGTCTACCTGCTTGATTACCACTCGAGGCCTCGATACGGCCATCTCGTATCCCTCACGCCTCATATTCTCAAGCAATACACCAAGATGAAGTTCACCGCGGCCAAAGACCACAAATTTATCTGGATCAGCCGTGGGCTCAACTCGCAAAGCCACATTGTGAATGGCCTCACGATCCAATCGTTCGCGAATTTGCCGACTAGTGACAAATTTACCCTCGCGCCCCAAAAACGGCGAGGTGTTGACTTCAAAAGTCATACTGATCGTCGGTTCGTCCACCGTCAGGCTCGGTAACGGCTCTACATTCAACGGATCGCACAATGTATCCGAGACCTTAGGTTCTGCGATGCCGGCAAAAGCTACAATATCGCCGGCGCTGGCTGATTCCACTTCAATTCGAGTCAGCCCATGAAAACCCAATATTTGAGTAATACGTTCATTGCGCTGCTTGCCTTCGCGATTGACTACTGTCACAGCCATACCACGCTTGAGCGTACCGCGTTTAATGCGACCAATTCCAATAGCACCCACATAACTTGAGTAATCGAGCAAGGTGACCTGCAGCTGTAACGGCCCATCAGAATCCACATCGGGCGGCGGACAATGCGCCACTATGGTTTGGAATAACGGCTGCATATCGCCGTCACGCACTGTCGATTCAAGCCCCGCAAAACCCCGCAAAGCAGAAGCATATACGACCGGGAAATCCAACTGTTCGTCGGTGGCACCCAAGCGATCAAACAGATCGAAAGTCTGATCGAGCACCCAACCGGGGCGTGCCTCATCTCGGTCAATTTTATTGATGACCACTATAGGCCGAAGACCATGTTTGAAGGCCTTTTGCGTCACAAAGCGAGTCTGAGGCATGGGGCCGTCAACTGCGTCTACCAACAACAACACACAGTCCACCATGGCAAGCACCCGTTCAACCTCACCGCCAAAATCAGCGTGGCCCGGGGTATCGACTATATTAATACGATAATCATTCCAGGTAATGGCGGTATTTTTAGCAAGGATCGTGATGCCGCGCTCGCGCTCTATCACGTTAGAATCCATTACTCGCTCTTGCAAGTCCTTGCGTGCGTCTAGCGTCCCGGACTGACGCAGTAGCTGATCGACTAATGTGGTTTTGCCATGGTCAACATGGGCGATGATGGCAATGTTGCGAAGTTTCTGCGTCACAAAGAGACCCCAGGAAACTCACCATTATAGCGGCAAAAATACCATGGTGTCGCTTTTCTTTACCTCCCAGCCACAATCAAAGGGATGGAAAATACCCGGTACTCCTCGATTTCCTCGTGTTTTAGCGTTGCATTGAGGGTAAGAACTAGCACCCCCTCTGCACTCGGCGTTACATGAATCACACGCTTATACACCTGGAACTCCACTACGTTAGGAATATCGATCTGAGCACTGCCTGCGCCTAAACTTAAAGTCTCGGGGCCGTTGACACGGATAATGCCCAAAGCTGCAGAAATCTGCGGCATCAGCGCTATCTCTATTTCCAGAGGCCTGCCAACCTCTGGTCGACTGCGTAAATCAAATTTCAAATCGATGGGCGCGTCTGACTTCAAAGTACTCGCAGCCTCAACCATGCCCGCGGTCAATTCATTTTGAGAAGGCCCCTTTTTAACCGGCGCAACCGTTTTAGTTCGGACTACGGGCTTATTGACTGTGGCATTGCCAGCATCACGCTGACACCCAACCAGGATCAATCCAGCGCTCACCAACAAGAAATATCCACTTCTCATAACTGCATCATCACCAAAATCACCGCTAATCACAACTCAATCGGTGGATCTTGCACGGCTCGCAGTTGATCCTGCAGCGCCCGAAAGTGTTCTTCCCAATAACGTGGCTCAGCAAACCAAGGAAAAGCCTTGGGAAAAGCCGGATCGTGCCAACGCCGCGCCAACCACGCCGAATAATGCACCATACGCAAGGTTCGCAAGGGTTCAATTAAAGCCAGCTCGCGCCGATCGAACGGCAAAAATTGCTCATAGCCTCTCAGTAAGTCACGCAAATCCTTGGCTATTTCCTGCGTATCGCCGGCCAGTAACAT
This sequence comes from Gammaproteobacteria bacterium, assembly GCA_043784265.1. Lineage (GTDB taxonomy): Bacteria > Pseudomonadota > Gammaproteobacteria > Steroidobacterales > Steroidobacteraceae > Bog-1198. The sequence continues at coordinate 18,338 of JAYVYN010000110.1, forward strand.
CCACAAATCTTGAATGGCGGGACCCATTAGACAATCGTCAAGGTCAACAAAATGCGGCCCTAAATCCGTCCACAGAATATTGCCACGGTGACAGTCACCGAGTATCCGACCCATCCGCGCCCCGCACCATGCCGCAGCCTTTTCCTCGACCTCCATCAATAGCTCGTCGGTAAGCTCCTCGTACTTAACTGCCAAATAATCTGGCATTAGATCCTGATCCAACACAAAATCACGCGCGTCTCGACCGAGCACGCGCGCGTCTAGCGTTGTGCGTTCCAGGAATGGCTGGGCTCGCCCCACACCATGAATTCGCCCCAGAAACCGGCCCACCCACTCTCTGTCTAACACGGTGGATAGCTCGGGCCATCGCCCACCGCGTCTTGGAAATACCGCAAACCGAAAACCATTATGAGTATTAAGCGTCGATCCGGATGGCCGTACGAGCGGTGCAATTACGGGAATCTCAGCGCCAGCCAATTCAAGCGAAAATGCGTGTTCCTCAAGGATCGCAGCATCACTCCAGCGCGCCGGTCGGTAAAATTTGGCAATTACCGGGTCGCCACCCTCAATACCGATTTGATAGACTCTGTTTTCATAACTATTAAGCGCCAATATTCGACCGTCACAACGGTGGCCCGAGCTCTCTAAGGCGTCGAGTACCGCTTCCGGAGATAATTCACTATAGGGCGTGTCAAGGTTCATACCGGGATTCTACAGACACGATGCTAGAATGTCGGGGATGCGCTTTCCTCGACCTAAATCATTGAGTGGACTCATACTGATTGGCTTTACGATCGTTGCGGCACCGCTATTATTTGCCATCGTCAACGCTGCTGTGCAAATGAGCCGTCTATCGAATCACAGCCAGCAGTTAGTAATTCACGGAATGCAGGGTACGCGCATTACCCAACTTATATTTGAAGAACTGAGTTCACTGGAGCGTAACGCACGGCTCTACCAAATTATTGGCAGCCCTGACTTAATGGAAGTTTACGCACGAAATTATGTGCGCCTTACCTCTACATTGAACGATTTAGCACGATTGCCATTAGATGACGGCATGCAAACCGATGTTCGCGAACTTCAAGCGGAGTCTGCAAGACTACACAATGAAGTTAATATTCCGAAGCCACATTCGACGCAGATGAGTGACCTCATCGCTTCCTTCCCAAAAATTGCCGACCTAGCCTCGAAACTCTCTAGCCACATTAGCACGCAAATAAATCTTGAATTGACCAGCCTGGAATTAGAGGCGCAACACGCCCAACAAAAACTTCTGCGGCAAACGCTACTATTAGTGCCGATAACTCTCGCGGCAGTGGGACTATTCACGTATTTGTTCGGACGGCCCATTCGCGCTATTGATCGCGCGATTGGCGAGCTCGGTCGCGGTGCATTCTCGCGGCCCATCGTCATTCGTGGGCCCGCTGATCTGGAGAATCTAGCCACGCAATTAGAATGGTTACGGGTTCGATTGCTGGATCTAGCCCAGGAGAAAAACCGATTCTTGAGACATATGTCACATGAATTAAAAACGCCGCTCGCCAACATTCGCGAGGGAACGGAACTATTGATGGACGGTGCGGTCGGTGAGCTACAAAGTAGCCAACGAGAAGTTACGGCTATATTGCGTGAAAATGGCATGAAACTTCAGCGGCTGATTGAGAATCTACTTTCTTTTAGCGCCTGGCAAGCCAAGAGTGTCGGTTTAGACGTATCGGAGTTCAAGTTGCGGCCGTTGATCAAATCGGTATTAGAAAATCAACAGCTCACACTAGTAGCCCAACGCGTGCGTCTTGATGTGCAAGTCGAAGACCTCACCACGCGCGCAGATCGAGCCAAAATCCGCTTAATCTTGGATAATCTACTGTCAAATGCCATTAAGTTCACTCCGCGCGGTGGAACCATTGCCATCCACGCTCGTGGCGAGCGCGAGCAACTATTGCTGGATGTCGCTGACAGCGGTCCGGGCATACCCAAAGAAGAACGCAAGCGAATATTCGAGGCGTTTTATCAGGGTAAAACTCCGCAAGGAGGCCATGTAAAGGGCACCGGTATAGGGCTGTCGGTGGTCACCGAATTTGTCAATGCGCATGGCGGGAGCATAGAAATACTTGAAGCGAACATTGGCGGGGCGCATTTCCAGGTGCGTTTGCCATTGCGTCAGGTTGTGGCCCCGCTAAATGAGACTGCCGATGCCGCATAAACTGAAGATTACGGGGCTTGCAGCGTTATTTCTAGTATGCTGCCTACTAAGTTGTACTTTAGACGGCGGACTCACCCGCCCTAAAAACGCCACCCCTAGCGTCCCCGATAAGCCGCAACCCGATTTAAGCCCTGTTTCAGCGCTACTTGAGATCATGAGTGTCCTTTCCAAGGGCGATCCAGCCCGGCAAGCCGAGCTCATCCAGGCGGCGCAGACCTCGGCGAAAATCACGCCTACCACCAGCAACCAACTAAAGTGGGCGCTTACCCTTGCTACCCCCGGGCATAGCGGCTCTGATCCCGTCGCGGCACAGCGACAGTTGTCGGAACTACTGGCTAGGCCTGAGACTCTGTTACCCCTAGAACGTTTGCTTGCCGATGTGGAACTCAAAGAGGTCGAACAGCGACTGATACTACAAGCGGAAAACAAGCGTATTCGGGAAGAATTGCCGCGAGATTCTCGTGAGAAATTGGCTGTGGTAAATCACCGTCTATCAGCGGAAACTGACGAAAACGTGCGACTGCGAAAGGCCTTAGAGGAGGCGCTTGCTAAGCTCGACGCAGTCAGCCATGTGGAGCGATCGATTAATGACCGTGGCACGCATATTACGCGAGTGCCTTAGACCTTTTGGAGAATACCGACTTGAACGCCCATTCGATTGCCGCCACGACCTCTTTATCCTTTGGTATGCAAACCCCGCTCAATCGTGAGAGCGCGACGACCCAAAAGCGCAAAGCGCGCATTTTAGTAGTCGACGACGATCCGGGATTGCTGCGCCTTTTAACTATTCGTTTACGCGCTGAAAATTACGAGGTAGAAGCGGTAGAGAGCGCGGCCGAAGCCCTCTCCGCGTGTGTACGCTTTCGCCCTGACTTAGTAGTAACGGATCTACGTATGGACCAGATGGACGGTATTGGTCTACTCAAAGAGTTGCAAAGTCGCTGGCCGGGCTTACGGGTCATTATTCTGACCGCACACGGCACTATTCCTGATGCAGTGCACGCCACGCAGATCGGCGCTTTTGCGTTTCTAACTAAACCAGTGGAAAAACAGGAGCTGCTCGATCACGTACAGAAAGCACTTAAAGTTTCTGGATTTGCGCACGTCGACGAGGATTGGCGGGCCGGAATTATCACCCGCAACCAACTTGTGGAGGACAAACTAGCGCAAGCCAATATGGTTGCCGGCACCGATGCGCGCGTGTTACTCACCGGCGAGAGCGGTACCGGCAAGGAACAATTGGCGCGTGCTATTCACGACGCAAGTCCTCGTCGCAACAAACCTTTTATGACCATTAATTGTAGCGGCATGGATGAGAATCTTTTGGAAACTGAGCTATTTGGCCAAGAATTGAG
>JAYVYN010000111.1:0-2742 GCA_043784265.1 Gammaproteobacteria bacterium
AAACGTGCGATCACGGCGGACACCGCCTTGCGGCTGGTGAAGCTGTTTGGCATAGATGCGCAGACCTGGATGAACCTGCAAGCGCAATACGATCTGGAAGCAGCGGAATTGGCGGTGGGGAAACAGATCAAGCGAGAAGTTACGACACTGCAATTAGCTGCTTGAAAATATGTTGATGCAAGACCTAGCCAGATACTGTTTAAGTTATTCGTGGTCAATCCCCGATTGGTACGTGTCCCCGGTTAGTCATGGCTTATTGGTTTCGGGGTTAAAGCAACGCGGACGGTTAGAATGAATCGCGTTTCAAAGGTTTTTTCAAGGAGCAGCACATGCAATCGGTTAAACAAATCGTCCACGACATTGCTGACCACTTGCCCGACCAGGCAAGCTTCGACGATGCCATGTATGCCTTCTACGTGCGCCAGAAACTGGAGCGCTCGCTGAAGGCGGCTGAAGAAGGAAAAATCACCTCCCAGGAAGAAATGGAAAAACGCTATCTGAACCATGAGGGTTGAATGGTCGGATTGTGCGCGGGATGATCTGGACGATCTTGTTCGCTATATCAGTCGGGACTCGGCGTTTTAAGCCAGACTGTTTGGCGAAAGGATTGTTTTAGCTGCGCGGCGGTTTCAGCGCTTTCCGGAAAGCGGTCGCCTAATCCCCGAGGCAGAAGACAAAACCCTTCGGGACATCATCGTCCCGGGTTACCGGATCATGTGTCGTCAAGAAGTCGGTAAAGTGCTTGTGCTTGCCGTTATGCACGGTAGCCGCGATGTCGGCGGGATGTCGGCGGGATGGCGGCCAAGCCTTGGGATGAAAGCTAGATTGGGGAGTTTTATTGTGAGCCTTTGATTGCTTTGATTCTGACCAAAAATTACCCACTCACTTTGCAGAAGACCCATAAAAATAATCAGGTAACTACGGATGAATAAGCGCCCCTTGGTGTTGGTGGCGATCGGCTTGGTGCTGATCGCTGTGCAGTGGTGGAATCTGCACGGTTCGTTTGAGGCGGAGACGCCGCTCGATTACCTGCGCGACGCACTGTTCTCTAGAGCCGATGCGGGCAAATCCGCCGGGCCGCAGAAGAAAACCATCTCGCGCTCGCAGGCGACGTCGATGGTCCGAGACCTGTCGATGGTTAAGATGGCGGTTGCCGAGTACCTCAATATGAATGAAGCACTGCCGCACAAGGTGGCCGATTTGGATGTCGGCGAGCAGTTCCCGAAGAATTTCCGTCTCTTGGGAAACGGTGCGCTCGAAGTGCTGGTGGACGGCAAGCCGAACGCGCGCGTTTACTGGCGGCTGATACCAAGACCAGGCTCAAGCTCCACGAGCTTTGCGACATGGACATGGGAGTGTGTATCGCCGGATATCGCGAACGTGAGCGAACGCGTGAAGGATTGTCTCTACAATCCTTCGTTTAAGAAGGATGAACCGACCCGCATGGACTACAAGACGGAGCACTGGCTGTTGTTTGCATTCGACCGCGCCGATGAAAAGGGTATGACTCAGGGTAATCGCGACGGGTTCCAGCGGTTTCTGCGCGATGTCGCGCCGCTGCCGACTCGCCAGATGCTGAGCGTGCAACTCACCGGTTATGCTGACCCGATGGGCGATGCGAAGCATAATATTCGCTTGGCCGAGGCGCGTGCGGCCTATGTGCGCGAGACGCTTGCGGCAACGGGAATCGATCGTTCGCTGATTAACACACGCGTCATCGGTGCCACCCATCCGGGGCGCGCCTGCCACAACATGCCGCGCAAAGAACGCATTTATTGTTTCGAGCCGAGCCGCCGCGTCGATGTCGTTGTCACGGTGCGAAAGGACATGTGAGGCTGCCCTGCAGCCCACGTAGGGCGCCAATGAGCGCAGCGAATTGCGCCGGATGATTGCTGTTGATGAACCAAAGGCCCACATTAATTTTGCTAAGCGGCAAGCCCGTGTCAGATACCGTCTTGCATTGCAATATCAGTAGGTCGAACGGTTTACCGAGAGTCTAGCTCTACAACCCTCAAGAGCCTTCGCGTCAGCAATGACTTCATGTCCCGGCGTGTATCGACAACAACGTGTTCGTAGATGGTTATCTGTCGGACTTCGTAGATGATTCGGTTTTGACCGGAAATGATTTGGCGGTATTGGCCAGGTTCAACTGTTCTAGCGCATCCGGGGTGGATCCACTATGCGAAAAACTTTTTCAGTTTGTTGATGGCGGCCTTGATGTTTGCATAGCTGCTTTGCCACGCTTCGCTGCCAAACTGCTTTATTAGCTAAGCCTCAGTTCTCTCAAATCCTGTTCGGCGGATTGGAATATTACGACTTGGTATTTCATGCCCGGTCCTGTTATCCCATCTCGGCAAAGACTTTATGTGCGGGGCGATATTTCCCCTCTTCAATCTGTTTGTTGCCCATAGTCAGAATTTTTAGTAGGACAGGGTTTCTTCGTATTCTTGGTAAGACTGGATGTCCATCAGCACCAGCATGCGGCAAAGTTGCTCCGGCTTCAGTATCAAAGAGTCCTCTTGACAACGAAAAAATTGCTAACTGACTGGTGCGGTTAACGTATGGCCTATAAGAACTGGGGAGTTTGTCTATGTTACCCACGTAAAAAAGCCACACAAAAAAGTGTGGCTTTTTTACGTACAAAAAACTTATTTTGCTATTGCATTGCCTGCTTCTGAAGCGTGAGCTGCAGCGTGACGGACGTGTTTGTGATGACGTTTTGCATGATGGCGATGTTTGACG
>JAYVYN010000112.1:0-19450 GCA_043784265.1 Gammaproteobacteria bacterium
ACACGTTTTAGTTTTTCATGGTCAAGCAAGGGATTATCTTGCGGTTCTACATTATGGCGAGTCGCTGGGTATGACCTCTCTGACCCTCCAAAGACCTGACGATTGGCATGTGCATTTGCGCGATGGTGCTCTTTTAAGCGCCGTGGTCAATTTCACCGCGAACCGTTTCGGGCGCGCCATCGTTATGCCCAATCTTAAACCCGCTATCGTTAACCTTGAATTAGCGCGTGCCTACCGTGAACGCATTCTAAAAGCACTAGCTCCGGGCATGCACTTTGAGCCGCTGATGACGCTATACCTGACCCATAGCACCTCGCCCGAAGAAATTGCGCGAGCACACGGCGCGGGCTTTGTGCATGGCGTAAAATTGTACCCTGCCGGAGCCACAACTCATTCAGACGCCGGCGTGTCGGATATTACTCAGGTCTATGGCGCGCTCGCTCGAATGCAAGAGCTGGGCATGCCGCTATTGGTCCACGGCGAATCAGCAAGCAGCGACGTCGACATATTTGACCGAGAATCCCACTTTATCGATTCGGTGCTACACCCGCTGATCGAGCATTTCCCGACACTACGATTAGTATTCGAACACATCACGACCGCGCGTGCGGTGACATTCGTCGCCCAAGCTCGTGATGGCATCGCCGCCACGATTACGCCGCAGCATCTCCTGCATAATCGCAATGCGCTGTTTGCAGGCGGAATCAAACCCCATTACTACTGTCTACCCATTTTAAAACGCGAACATGACCGGCAAGCGCTATTAGAGGCTGCAACTAGTGGCAATCCTAAATTTTTCTTAGGCACCGATAGCGCACCCCATGAACGTCTAACCAAAGAAAGCGCTTGCGGTTGTGCTGGTATGTTTACCGCCCATGCCGCTATTGAACTTTACGCTGAGGCATTTGAAACTATGAATCGACTCGATCGTCTTGAAGGTTTTGCTAGTCATTTTGGAGCCGATTTTTATAAACTGCCGCGCGCACGCGATACCATTACGTTAGTCAAGGAGTCCTGGGTGCCACCGATCTCGTATAATTTCGGGCTGGGTACGCTCATTCCGTATCGCGGCGGCGAAATTATCCCCTGGCGCCTGGTCGCAAAGGGGGCGCTATGAGCCAATTGCCCGCAATCACCTTCGCCACCCGCTTTCGCGGCTTCTTACCCGTGGTCGTCGATGTTGAAACCGGCGGCTTCAACTCACAAACCGACGCATTGCTGGAAATTGCAGCCGTGCTGGTCGAAATGCGCACCGATGGCAGCCTTATTCGTGGCGAGACCTTTCGATATCACGTCACTCCCTTTCCGGGTGCTAACCTCGAACCGGCGTCCTTGGCAGTTAATGGTATCGATCCGCATCATCCACTGCGCCCCGCAATCCCTGAAGAAGATGCCTTACAGCGAATATTCAAAGCAGTCCGCAACGCTATTCATGCCGCCGATTGTAAGCGCGCTGTTTTAGTCGGACACAATGCCTTTTTTGACTTAAATTTCCTCAACGCGGCCGTAGCGCGGACTCAAGTCAAACGCAATCCCTTTCATCCCTTTACCAGCTTTGATACCTCGACCTTAGGCGGAGTGGCTTTCGGACAAACCGTCTTAATGCGCGCTACCCTAGCGGCAGGTCTCGATTGGGATACTGCATCCGCGCATTCAGCCGCGTACGATGCTGAACGCACTGCGGATTTATTTTGCACGGTGTGCAATCAATTCCAAGGAGTGTACGACTCCAGCCGTCGGCGGCTGGCATCCATGGGGCCGATAGAAATCGACGCCGACTCAATCGCTTAAAACTTGACTCGGCAACACTGCTTCAGGCGGCAACGGCGCCGGCTTGCGCCAATAACTCTTTAAGTTCGCCGTTGCCGTACATTTCCATGGTGATATCACAACCACCCACCAATTCACCTTTCACGTACAGCTGCGGGAACGTTGGCCAATTAGAATAGGTTTTTAGCGCTTCGCGAACTTCGGGGTCTTCAAAAATATTGACATGCTCAAAATTCGCATGACAAGCCCTAAGGGCACTAACCGTCTTCGCCGAGAAGCCACACTGTGGGAAATCAGGCGTCCCCTTCATATACAGGACGACGGGCGCGGTTAACTGACTCTTAATTCGTTCGATGGCATTCATTTCAACTTTCCTCTACGGACGGCAATCACCTTTAATACTCTCGATCGGTCATCCTCAGACATCACCGACCAACCCGCAATTTCCTCAATTGTACGATAACAGCCCTCGCAATACCCATCATGCCTAATTTTGCAGATACTATTACAGGGTGATCGGTTTACGATATCAGGCATCGGTCGCGGCACGTTCAGGCATCGTTGGATTATGGGGGCTATACCCCTATTCTTCCAGGGCTAAATAGAAAAGGGGACCTAAATGAATCCACTCATGACCGTCAAATGGCCGCTAATATTCGGATTTGCGGCAGCGTTCTCACACGGGTTACCGCTATGAACATTACCGTTCCCGATGATCTTAACCAACAGGTCGAGCGGGCGCTAACTGAGGACATCGGCAGTGGCGACTTAACAGCCGCACTCATTGCTCCCGAAAAACGGGGACGGGCCAGCGTCATCACACGAGAGGCGGCCATTCTCTGCGGCCAGCCCTATGTTGATGCAAGTTTTGCCGCTGTTGATGGCAATGTACAAATTCGCTGGAGCGCGAAGGAAGGCGATTTGGTACGCCCGAACCAGCTATTGTTTAGCGTCGAGGGGCCGGCCCGTGCCTTACTGACGGCTGAACGCACCGCCTTAAATTTCCTACAATTACTTTCGGCCACGGCAACCGTCGCGCATGCCTTTGCAGCACAGCTCGCAGGCACTTCCTGCCGCGTTCTCGATACCCGCAAAACAATTCCAGGTCTTCGCACCGCGCAGAAATACGCGGTACGCGTCGGCGGTGGTCAGAATCATCGAATGGGACTTTTCGATGGAATACTGATCAAAGAAAATCACATCATGGCCGCAGGCTCGATCGCACTTGCGGTTGCCCAGGCCAAAGCCCTTGCCGATACGCGCCGCAGTGTTCCGGTGGAAGTGGAAGTAGAGACGATTGAGGAATTGCAGCAGGCCATCAAAGCCGGGGCTGATATTGCACTGCTGGATGAGTTCACGCTACCGCAACTACAGCAAGCCGTAAGCTTGAATCGTGCGGCCCCACGACCGCTCAAGATAGAAGCGTCTGGCGGAATCAGCCTCGAAAATATTCGGCAAATTGCCGAAACCGGGGTGGATTTTATTTCGGTCGGCAGTATCACCAAACACGTACGCGCAGTGGACCTTTCAATGCGCTTCGAGTGGGACGCCTAGACGCTACTCGATGATCTTTGTACGCGCTGCGGTTGCGACACGCCATAGCCTTGCGCGTAATCGACCCCCAGACTTCGCAGCATATCGATAATTTCAACATTCTCGGCAAATTCGGCGATAGTTTTTTTGCCAGTTAAATGCCCGATTTCATTAATCGAACGCACCATTTCTCGATCGATCGGGTCGTGCAAGATTTCTTTGACAAAGCTACCGTCAATTTTTAAGAAATCTACCGGAAAATGCTTTAAATAACCGAATGATGATAGCCCGGTGCCAAAGTCATCGAGCGCAAATTTACAGCCCAATTCTTTCAATGAATGGATGAAGCGATTCGCCTGCGAAAAGCTGGCAATAGCGGCGGTTTCGGTAATCTCAAAACAAATTTTTGTTGCATCAAGGCCGCTACGTTGAAATTGATCAATGACAAATGGCAAAAATTTATCATCGCCAAAACTTTGGCCAGAGAGATTGATAGAGCACATGCTAAGTTTCTCGCGCTCGTCCGCTTCCGAGACCAACCAGCGAAACGCGTTTTCAATGACCCAACGATCAATATTAGGCGTGATGCCATAGCGCTCAGCAGCTGCCATAAAATTATCGGGTGGCACAATTTTGCCGGTTTCGTCGCGCATTCGCAGTAACAGCTCGTAGTGGGCACCCGTATCATCGCCATGCAGCGGTAGAATAGTTTGCCTAAATAACTCAAACCGATCTTCTTCTAAAGCTGTATTAATGCGCGCAGCCCATTGCATTTCACGACGTCGGCGCATCAGATCGAGATCATTTTCGGCAAAACTATGGACGCGGTTGCGACCGGCCTCTTTCGCCGCCTGGCAAGCACTATCTGCGGCACTTAAAACCGACGCCACATCGTCATTGTCTGCAGAAATAGGCACAACACCAACACTGGCTCCCAGGCGAAAACTGCGTTCTTCCCAGGTAAATTTAAAATTGCTGACCGCTTCGCGCAGCACTTCAGCGGTGCGCATCGCCTCGTCGAGCGTGCAGCTTTCCAGCAATACGCCAAATTCGTCGCCGCCGAGACGCGCTAAGGTATCTCGCCAGCGAACCTTGGACTTAAGCATTGCCCCGACTTGACCCAACAAGGCGTCGCCGGCACTATGCCCGCAGGTATCGTTGATTATTTTGAACTGGTCCAGATCTAAGCAACACAGAGCATATGAAGTTTCGCGTGCCTTAGTACTCTTAAGCGCGCGCTCCATGCGATTTTCGAACTCACGTCGATTGACCAGACCCGTGAGTACGTCATGACTCGCGTGGTAGCTCAAACGTCGATTAAGTTCGCGCGCCTCGCTCACGTCGTGGAACACCAAGACTCCGCCAGCCACCGCGCCGCTGCCGTCACGAATAGGGGATGCGGTGCTCTCCACATAAATTTCATTGCCATCACGCCTGATGAGTAACATCGGGCGGACTGACTTGATTGATCGAGTGCGCCGAATCGCAACGGCCAATGGATTTTCCAACGGCTCGCAGGTTTCTTCATGAAAAGCCCGGAAGATCTCCTCAATGGCGCGACCTTGGCCATCTTCGAGACGCCAGCCCGTGAGGGATTCTGCCACCGGATTAACGTAATCGATCACACCCTTCTCATCAGTGGTGATAACCCCATCGCCAATGCTTTGCAGCGTGATTTGGGCACTCTCTTTTTCACGGAACAGCGCCTCCTCGTACAATTTTCGCTCAGTAATGTCGAGTTCAACGCCCACCAGGCGCAGTAAGCGCCCCTTGTCATCCACACGCGCTTTCGCGCGACTAATGACCCAACGCCATTCACCGTTGGCATGGCGCATCCGATGCAAACTTTCAAATATTGGCGTCTTACCAGCCACATGATCGCGAATGGCGGCTTGCACTCGCGACATATCATCTGCGTGTACTAGCGTGCGCCAATCCGGAGCCTGATCCGTCTGAGATTCGTCATACCCTAGCATCGCCTTCCAACGTGGCGAGAGATAGACACGATTGTTAATCGTATCAAAATCCCAAACACCATCGTTCGCACAAAACAATGCCAATTCATTACGTTCTTCGAGATCATGTAGCTGAGTCTGGATCGCGATACGTTCAAGTCCGGTTGCTAAACTACAACCCATAAGCTTCATCATCAGGTGCAGTTGAACGTCCCAGTTGTCGCGCGCATGGGCGCTGGCGACTCCCAATAAGCCGGCCGGATGTCCGTCGATAAAATAGCCGATCAGCAATACCGAACCGATACCGAGGTCAGACCAATGCGTCGCATCGACAATTTGATCAATACGGGGTGCGGCGGTGTCGCGCATTTCGGATACGCGCAATGGGTCGAGCCGCGAGTGTAGCCACGGCATCGCATCTAAGCGCTGGCCACGCAATTGTTCGGGCGTGCCCGTGGCTAACATGCCGCGAGCTACATTGATTTCGGCAAATACCTTATCGCTATTCAACAACATGTGGAACGCGGTATCAGTGCCAGTCATCTCGCGTAGCAACTCCAAATTGGTGCTGATACAAGCGGCCGCGGTGCTGGCCGTCATTGACTGGAAATCCACGGCGATTTTGGTGCAAATCACGTCCAAGCCCACCGCGGCTTTGATCGCACGGACTGGCCATACCTGAGGCGACAAAACGTCGGAGGTGGCCAGATCGATAACTTTAAGTTCGTTGGATACTATCGCCATGCGCCCTGGGGCCCTTCACTCATAAAGATGCGATGATAAATCAAGAGTTTGCCACTTAAGTCTGCGCCTTTAGCGAATGCGTTACACAGTTCTTGATTCTCGCACAACTTATCAGGAATACAAGCTAAGCGATTGTATTAATGAGGCTTAAGGCTCTGAATGCCCCTTAAGCTACAATACCTCATGCAACCTGCAGCCATCCCTCCCGGCCCCACCGAGGGTTTTGATCTTGGGGGAAGTGACGAGTCGCTGGCCAAACTGCGCGAGTACTTTGAACAATTCGGCAATACTTATCGAGTATTTGCGCCCAGTCGCGGCGTTTATAACTATGTCATTAACCATCCCGATGACATCAAACGCGTACTGCTGTCGAATCATCGGAATTACACCAAGGGTGAAGGCATTGATCGCGTCAAAATCCTCCTCGGCAATGGGATTATGACAAGTGAGGGTGATTTTTGGCGCCGTCAACGTCGTATGATGCAGCCTTCCTTTCACCGGCGGGTGATTGACCAGTTCAGCGCCTTGTTGCATGAAATTAATGAATACTATGCGCAGCGATGGGCCGCCGCCGCAGTGCGGGGTGAGCCGATAAACCTAACCGAGGAGGTCAGTGAACTCACGCTAGAAATCGTGTTGCGCTCCATTTTCGGCACTGATCTTGCTCGCCTGGAACAGCAATTAGGCGCCAACCCTTTTCACGTGGTGGCTAAGGAGCAAAATCGCGATTTGAAGTTCGCGTTTCGCTTCCGCTCACTCGCGAAACTGGCAGCTGAAATCATTGAAACTCGCCGCCGTGAGCCCGCAGAGCATTTTGATTTTTTAAGTATGCTGATGGCCAGCCGTGATCGTGAAACCGATCAGCCGATGAGCAACCGAGAATTAATCGACGAACTATTGACGCTGATTGTTGCTGGCCATGAGACCACGGCAGCCGCACTGACATGGACCTGGTATCTCCTCGGCCAGCACAGAGACGCAGCGGAACAAGTGGAAGCCGAAGCTGATCGGCATCCGCCCCAAACATTGGGGCTTGATGCCGCGGAGTCCTTGAAGTATACCCATCAAGTCATTCAAGAAGCTTTACGACTGTATCCTCCGGGATGGCTACTTACGCGGCGAAGTGTGGCGGCGGATGAACTCGGTGGCTTCCCGATTGCCGCGCGCACCGATGTTTTCATCAGCCCGTATATGTTGCATAGGCATCCTGATTACTGGAGCCAGCCCGAAGACTTCAACCCGGAGCGCTTTGCAGGAGACGATGCTGAGGAACGGCATCGGTTTGCCTATATTCCTTTTGCGGTGGGCCCGCGGCACTGCATCGGTGAGAATATCGCCATGTTTGAAATGCTGGTCCATGTCCATAGTATGGCCCGCCGCTTTCGTCTAAGTCGCGCTGACCACGCACCGATTGAACTCGAAGCCCAAATTAACCTGCGTCCCCGGTCCAACCTTATGATGATGGTAAACAAACGATGAGCTACTCGACCCTAGTCGATATTCTTGAAAATAACCGCAGCGCAAATCGCGCCGTTACTTATGTTGAGGGCGAAAACGCAGAGCGTCAGGTGCCTTACGCGGAAGTGCACACTCGTGCGTTGGGCATTCTGTACCACTTACAGGGCATGGGTGCCGTACGGGGCGATAAACTGATTATTTTCCTGAGCAATAACGAACAATTCATCGATGGCTTTTGGGCCGCCGTTTGCGGCGGTATCGTGCCGGTGCCCTTAGCCGTTGGCATTGCTGATGAACATCGACTAAAGCTATTACGGGTTGCGCGTAAACTAGGCAAACCCATTCTTTATACCGACGCCAAGAACTTGGAGAGACTTCAAGTACTAGCGCAAGCAGTCGGCGAAATGCCGCTCTTTAACGAATTGAAATCGCGGAGCTTTCTAGTTGAATCGATCACGGACATTTCACGCGCGGGTAAGCTTTACCGCCCAAACCCCGAGGATTTGGCGTTTATCCAATTTTCGTCGGGTTCCACGAGTGAACCTAAGGGTGTGATGTTGACCCATGGCAATTTAGTCGCGAACATCAAAGCTTGCAGCCAAGTGGAGCAATTTAACGATCAAGATGTCTCTTTAAGCTGGATGCCATTGACCCACGATATGGGATTAATCGGCTTTTATTTGATGCAATTTGCGAATCGTGTGCATCTGTATTTAATGCCCACCGAACTATTTGTGCGTAGACCGCTATTGTGGTTACAGACCGCGTCCAAAAAACGCGCTACCATTACCGGATCGCCGAACTTTGGTTATCGACATTTCTTGAAAGTACTGGGTGATCGGCGCCTTGAGGGCGTGGATTTATCCTCGCTGCGAGTCATCTACAATGGCGCCGAACCCATATCGGTGGAACTGTGCAATACCTTCGTGAGTCATCTGGCTTACACCGGCTTGAAGCGCCAGGCTATGTATCCGGTGTATGGGCTGGCCGAGGCCACGCTAGCGGTTGCTATGCCTGCCCTCGGGTCGGATTACCGGTGGGTTCGGGTCAATCGACAAAAATTGGGTGTAGGGGTGAGCATTGAGCTTAACCCGCTCGAATCGCGCGATGTGTTGGAATTGATGTGCGTGGGCAGCGCGGTGCCCTACAGCGACATACAAATTGCGGATGGCGATCGAGCGGCACTACCCGAGGGGGTGGTCGGGCATATTTTAATTAGGGGCGCGAACGTCACGCGCGGCTATTTCGGCGACGCTACGGCGACTGCTGCGGCTATTGATGCGGAAGGCTGGCTCGATACCGGCGACTTAGGTTTTATGCACGAGGCTTTGCTGTATATCGCGGGGCGTAGTAAAGAAATTATTTTCGTCAATGGCCAAAATTATTATCCTTACGACTTAGAGAGCATTGCTCAGCGCGTGGCCGGTCTTGAGCTCGGGAAAGTGGTGGCGGCGGGAGTCCTTAAGCCAGGCGCGACTGCTGAGGAACTGGTGTTCTTCGTACTGCATCGCGGCAGCATGCAAGAATTTTTACCAACGGCTAATGCGCTCAGTCGCATCATCAACGAACACACCGGACTCGAGGTGAGCGAAGTGATCCCGGTTAAGCGCATTCCTAAAACCACTAGTGGCAAGGTGCAACGCCATTTGCTCGAAGCGCAACATATCAACGGGGAATTCAATACCGAGCTTGCAGAATTACAGACGCTGCGCGGTTCAAATTCAAGCTCTAGTTTCTTAGGCGGTGCATCAGATCTTGAGACTCGCCTACAAGGGATTTGCGAAGCCGCCTTGCCCGGCAAGCGGATCGAAGTAAGCGACAATTTGTTTGAGTTGGGCGCAAGCTCGCTCAAACTCATCGAAATCCACGAGAATATCGACCGCGACTTCCCCGGTAAGATAGATCTTACCGAGTTATTCGATCACCCAACGATCGAGCAGCTTGCCAAGCACCTGCAGGTGAAGCTCGCGCCTTTATAATGCAGCGCCAGCGGTAAAGGTATCGCAATTATCGATTTTCCCGGTATCAAAGCCGCGTCGGAACCAGCGCACTCGCTGTTCCGACGATCCATGGGTAAAGCTATCGGGGACTACGCTCCCGTGTTCGCGTTTTTGCAGCGTGTCATCCCCAACCGAAGACGCCGCCTTGAGACCGGATTCCAGATCGCCGGGCTCCAGAATCTTACGGGCATTGTTGGCCTGAATCGCCCACACCCCCGCGAAACAGTCGGCTTGCAGCTCTAAGCGCACTGACACCTTATTGGCCGCGAGTTTACTATCGCGCTGTTCTTCTCGGTCTGCGGAATCGGAAATACCGAGTAGATTTTGGACATGATGACCTACTTCATGCGCGATGACGTAGGCGCGCGCGAACTCTCCCGGTGCGCCGAATTCAGTTGCAAGTTGTTGGTAGAAATTGAGATCAATATACACGTGTTGATCGCCGGGGCAATAGAACGGCCCCGACGCCGCACTGGCCATCCCGCAAGCGGAGGACACCCGGCCGCTAAACATAGCAAGCTTGGGCGGCGTGTAGACTTTACCCATGGTTTTGAAATAGGCACCCCAGACATCTTCGGTCTCGCCCAACACTGCGCGCACGAAATCCACCTGTTTGTCAGTCGAGGGTCCTGTCACCGGCACGCCCTGTGAAGATGCGGTCACATCTGGACCCCCGCCGCCGCTCAGCAAGCCTAGGAGCGTGGAGGGACTTACGCCCATAAAATAGCCGATGATGACCACCGCAATGGTACCAATGCCAATGCCGGCACCCCTGCGTCCACCGCCGCCACCGCCACCACGATCGTCTTCGACGTTGTCACTGCGACGGCTATCGTCTAATTTCATATGGGTCTCCTGTTAGGACTGGGCAACGGTTGCAAGGACTCTAGTATAGTGGTTTCTTGAGCCGCCAGCGTCGATATGACCAGAGCCAATCAGCAGGAGTCGCCCATACGTCAGCCTCACAGGCGCGCGCATAGCGTTCGGTAATTTGGCCGACCGACGTTAGCTCCTTTCCATCCCACAGTGTTTTGAGATTCGCCTGGTAGTAGCCACGACTCACCCGTCGCATGCCCACGTATAGCATTGGTAGTCGAGTGGCCTTGGCTATTTGCTCAGCCCCCACATAAAAGGCGGTATCCTGGCCCAAGAATTTAATCCATTGATGGCGATCATCGAGCGCGGGCGCTTGATCAGCATTGACCGCTAAGGCACGCACTACTCCTCGTCGCTGCATATAGTCCGTCAGCAAATCCTTTGCGGGGACCATTCGGGCACCAAAACGAGAACGCACTTTTAACATCAAGCGCTCCGCCCACGCATCGCGCAGCGGCTTGTAGGCCGCATCGACCGGATACCCAAGGTGCAGCACCATTCCCTGCAATAACCACTCCCAATTACCGAGATGAGAGGTCACGAGCATGATCGACTGACCGCCCGCTAGATACTGGCGCGCCAATTCAATATTAGTAAAACGCATGTGCGCCCGCATTTCCTGGTCGGTCATGGATAGAGATTTCAAAATCTCCACCATGGCGTCGCAGAAATTTTTGAGGAAGCGTTTATGAATAGTGAGGCGCTCGGCCTCGCTCAAGGTCGGGAATACCTTGGTGAGTTGCTCTTGGGTTAAGGCGTGGCGATGGCGGACGGCGTAGAAACCCAGGAAATAGACGAAATTACTGAACGCATATAGTGCGAAGAATGGAAGGCGGGATAGGAGTTTGATCATTGAAATGCCATTATGACTTGTCTGTCACAAACGACAGTGCCGGGGAGATCGATTTTATTGCATTATTTGAAAATGAATACAAATCTGAGCGTACGCGTGAGCGGCGTAGTGGGAGTGCTGGTTTTGGCGGTTGCATTGAGCGGCTGCATTGGCGGGAAAGGCACTAGTGCGACCGTCCCTAAGCTTGCGGTGGCGACTCCCAATACGATGGCGGTTACGGTGGACGGAGGACCGGCCGCGGCCACGGCTCAGACTATTATCAATCACGCCTATGTGACGGTGAAGGTTTGCGTTCCCGGTAGCAATACACAGTGTGCAACTATAGACCATGTATTACTTGATACGGGTTCGTGGGGATTGCGATTGGTCGGTTCAGTGCTGGCCGCAAACTCCCTGGTGCTTAACGCAGAAACAGATGCACTGGGACAGACAATAAAGGAATGCGCGCGCTTTGCGGGTACCCAGACCTGGGGTCCCGTAACGTTAGCCGATGTGTATTTAGCGGGCGAAGTCGCCGCTAAATTGCCAATACACGTGCTTGAAGATCCCGCCACAAATCCTAAAGCGCCATCCAGCTGCAGTGGAAGTAACACAATAACAAACGCCGTTTCGGACCTACACGCCAATGGATTACTGGGAGTGGGTGTTTTAGCTCAAGACTGCGGAGCGGCGTGCGTCAGTGCAGCCACGCCGTTGTCGTTTTACTACGGCTGCACCGCGTCTGGTGTCTGCACCAAGGAGAATGTTGCATTGGCCAATCAGGTCACAAATCCCGTGGCCATGTTTTCCACCGATAACAACGGAGTCATTGTCAATCTTCCCAATCTGGTAAACGCCAACGGCGATATTACGGTTCAGGGCGAGCTAATATTTGGGATTGCCACGCAAGCTGATAATGCTCTGCCCGCTTCGGGGCTGGCTGTTTTGGGCACCGATAGTGCTGGAAAGTTTCAGACAACCTACAACGGTGGTACCACCCTGTTAGCAGGTCAAATTGACTCGGGTACCGATATTTATGTATTCGAAGACCCTGCCTTACCGGGGTGCACCTCTATAGATTGGGTTGGTTATTACTGCCCTAAGCCAGCGCCGCAGAATGTATTTGCAATTAATACTGGGGTGGGTGTCAATAACGCTACTAGCACCGTCAATTTCGCGATTGCAGACCCGAATACCTTTATACCGGAAGTACCTACTGGCAAAGGAACAGCCTATATCAGTCTGGCCAATGGTGGCGGATCCACGCAATTCATCTGGGGCATGCCTTTTTTCTATGGCAAGAAGATTTATTTCGGCATTAATCAGCGCGTCAGCGGTACCTACACTGGACCCTTTTTCGCTTACTAACTACCCTGCTCCTGACAATTCCTTGGCAATCTCGGCAAAACCTCGACCCGCGGCAATATCCTTGGCGGCAATACCCGCATGGTTTCGTAGCGACGAATTGGCCCTAGCCGCGAGTAACAAATGACAAATGTTAGAGAATCCGCCTCGGCTAGCAACAATTAGCGCGGTATCGCCTACTTTATTTTGCACGTCCAGTTCAGGATTTTGAACAAGTAGCGCTTGTACGACCTCGCTGTGCCCGGTGGCAGCCGCAATCATCAATGGAGTGTCACCACCTGAATCGCGACGGTTAATTGCGGCGCCCGCACTCAGCAACGGCGCGAGAACCGCCGCCTCTTTCTGGGTGGCGGCCGCATGTAAAATGGTGGCGCCGCGGATATCCGTCGAATCCCGACTCGCTCCGGCAGCGATTAAGGCTGCCACCACAGTAGGGGAACCCGCTGCCGCTGCATGCCAGAGTGCCGTACGCTTTTCACGATCTTCCGCGTCAATCTTTACGTGGCGCGCCAACAGCCCTTGCACCAATGGAAGCTGATTGGCAGTTGAGGCGAGGATTAGTGGTGTGTGACCTTCCGCATCAGTAGCATCGGGGTTAGCGCCATTCGCGAGCAATAATTGCACTACTTCTTCTGAATGCGGAGCGCGCAGTGCACAGAGAAGCACCGTCTGCTCAGTCGCCGCGTGAGCGTCCGGCTTTACGCCTCCTTTGAGTAACGCCTTGACTACGGGTAGATCATTGCGACTGGCAGCCAGCCACAATGCGGTATGACCTGAATGATCGGTCGCGGTGGTGTCAGCGCCGCGTGCCAACAAAAGTTGTAAACTGTCAATGGCGTGAGCGTCAGCCGCCACTTGAATTAACGGATCTCCCTGCGGGAGTTTTAAATTGGCATCGCTGCCAGAAGCCAATAGTTGCTGCACGGTCGCCGCATCATTGCGAGAAATGGCCAACGCAAGTGGCGGCCAGCCACGATAAATCTCACCCGGATGCGCCGGATCGAATTTACCCGTTTGCCGAGGGCCCACCGATACCACGTTGGCACGCAAACCCTGGGCTTTTAGTTCAGTAGCTGCCGCTTCGGCTCCAACTGCGAGCGCATCATCTAGTGCGTTATAACCCCGGTCGTCATGCCTATCAAGAATCGCACCCGCATGCTGTAACGACTTTATTGTTTGGGGTTGATTGGCCCGCGCCGCGTAGAATAGCGGTGTACGCTGTCTAATATCCACAGCCTGCACATCAGCACCGTGTTGCAGCAGCAAATCCGTCATTGCAACATCATGTCGCTCCGCCGCAACCATGAGAATGGTAGTTCCAGCGTTATCAACGGCGCGGATCGGAGCGCCCAAGTCCAATAGAGTCGTTGCCGAAGCCAAAGCACCCGCCTCAACAGCAAAGAATAGCGCGCCTCGGCCAAATTCATCGCGTACGGCCACGCTAGGCGCGCCGATTCTACGTAACTCAGCAGCATTATTTTTACGCGCACAGTCAATAACCCATGCCGTTAGCAGCGATGGATCTGAGGCACCCACTAACTCGCTATCCAGCAAGGGTCGAGGTGATTTCAACGCCTCCGTGGCGCGCACGTATCCCAACTTCGCTGAACGCTCCAACCATTGTCGACCCGCGCCAGGAGGCGCGTCCTTGTCACGATCAAGTTCGCCCGCGAGCACGAAGGCCGCCGCCGCCTGATTATGCTCGGCCGCCACCTGCAGCAGATCGCGCGCGTGTTTTGAATCGGGCACTACGCCCACTCCATTGAGATATATCAAGCCCAATAAGTACTGAGCATCGGCATTCCCGGCTTCACCCGCGGTGTTCAGAAGTTCAATCGCCTTCGCGAATTGCAGTGTTCGCAACGCTGCTCGCGCGGGCTCAAGAGGATCCTTGGTCTTTAGAGGGGTAAGCGGTGCACTAAGGGCCGAAAGGCTAAACGCACAGCATAGGCTTGCGACAAAACTATGCCATTGGCGCGGCTTTTTCACTAAGCGGTACCGAATTTGGTTTCTACTTGGATACCAATCGATTTCAAGAAATCATTCGGCAGAATGCCGCCGGCACTCACAATGACTGCATCATTCTTCATTTTCAGTTCTTTCCCAGACAGTTTCATACTCACTTCATTACCCCTTATCTCGCTAATTTGCGAGCCCAGAAGAATTTTAAGCTGACCTTTGGCAGCGGCTTCATCAACGCGCTGCCGGTTGCGCTGCTTGGCTCGTTGAAAGGCATCGCCGCGATAGGAAAGTGTAACTGTCGTATCACCCAACTCCGCAATGCTGGCCGCCGCCTCAAGTGCACTATCGCCGCCGCCGACCACCACGACTTCTTTGCCACGATATTGTTCAGGATCAATAAGCCGATAAACCACTTTTGGCAGCTCTTCACCCGGTACTCCTAGCTTGCGAGGCGTACCTCGACGTCCGATCGCCAGCAACACGGTCGAGGCGGTGTATTTATTTTTAGTCGCAATAATGTGAAAAACTCCGTCCTTGGACTCAATCTTTTCCACGCGTTCTTGATAGAGGATTTTTAACTTATTACTGGTGCACGCATCAATCCAAAATTTAAGTAATTGCTCCTTCGAGGTATTGCGAAAGTGAACTTTGCCTATGATCGGCAATTCCACCGGCGCGGTCATGACTAGCTTGCCCCGGGGATACTGAAATACCGCTCCTCCCAGAGAATCTTGTTCTATGGTTTGATAGTTTAAGCCCATTTTTTGCGCTGCAAGCGACGCGGCAAGACCCGCAGGCCCAGCGCCGACAATCAACACATCGAGCGAGCCGGGGCGCTTAAGGCCTGCTTTGGCAATAGCCTCTAGCGCCTGCTGACCTTGCATAAGCGCATTTTTTATTAAGCCCATGCCGCCTAATTCACCGGCAACATAAATGCCCGGCACGTTAGATTCAAAACTCGGTTTAAGCAGGGGGATGTCTAAACCCCGACGTTCAGTACCAAATACCAGCGTAATCGCATCAAAGGGGCAAACCGTCTTACAGGCTCCGTGCCCGATACAATCACTAGGACCCACCAATACGGCTTTACCATTAATCAAGCCAAGCACCTCATGGAGAGGCTGTTCGGGGCAAGCCTTGACGCAAGTTCCGCAACCAAGACATCGACTTGGATCAATAATCGGATGTAACGACGCAGGTTCGGTCATGCCCGCCGCGATTGTGTCCTTTTGCGCACTAAGGCTGCGAGCGTGCATTCGATGTTGCCGCCCGAGATATACGGTGACGAAAGCAAAAATCAGCACGCCGTACAAAACTAGCGACCAAAAATCCATGCGTTTTGAGTTCCTACAGATTTAAACTTAATACGACTCCAGCAAGGTATAGGGTACTGGTCGCAAGTTGAAGTTTCTGTGAAATGGCTCTCGTGTCAACCTGTATCCGGTAAAGCACAGTGTCGCGTATCGCACACATTGTTTCGCGTCAATTCTTCATGATTTCATATGTATAGCTAGGCCCAAATGTAACTTAATGCAGCCCAGTGGACGAGGTGAATTCCGATTTAAGGATGCGTTTGGTTTAAATTAAAAGGAGATTTTAATTGAACGGATTTTGGTTTTTAGCGGGGGTGCTGACGACCCTTGCCATCGTATTCGTTCTGCGACCTGGGAGGCAAATCGCTGCGTGGAAAATCGCAACAGTCGTGGGAGCCATGGTGCTGGGCGTGTTGCTACTTTATCTCTGGCTTGGACATCGTGAGCAAACCATTACAAGCTCGGCCTCGGCAATTGCCACACCCACCACAACATCGACCCTAACTTCCTCATCCGGTCCAAACAAAAAAGCCGATGCCGGTTCAATGAACACCGCTATTGCGTCCTTAGAAGCACGTCTCGCAAAAGGAGGCGGCGGTTCCGACGACTGGGAATTGCTGGCGAAGTCCTACGAATTTCTCGGTCGACCCGAGGATGCAAAGAAGGCGCGCGCGAGGCAGCTGCCGCCGGTGCCGCAGGAAGAGAATTCCAGCATGGATACACTCGCTAGCGCGCCGCTGGCTGCGGCGATACGCATACCCACGTCGAGTACGAATGCAGCGGGAACCAACACGATAAGCGGCGAAGTGTCACTGGCTAGTACTTTGAGCGGCAAAGCCGCTGCCGGTGCGACACTTTTTATTGTCGCAAAGTCAGTGGACGTTCCAGGACCTCCGGTGGCCGTAATTCGTAGCACGGTAGGCACTTGGCCGGTGAAATTTACATTGGATGATTCGCAATCGATGGTCCCCGGCAGAAATATCTCAAGCGCAGCTCGTGTAAAAGTCGAGGCGCGAATTTCCCAAAGCGGACAAGCATCACCGTCCGCTGGCGATCTGCAAGGTTCTAGCGAGATCATTAAACCCACTGATCATCCTGTAATCAAAATAATCATCGATAAGATCGTTAATTGAGTGTAGAAGCCGCCAAGGTCTCCTTTAACAACGGGCAACGTCTGCATGGACCAATTTTGTGGGGAATTGTAGTCGCCGTGTTAATTGCGTGGGGTAGCCATGCGCATCTTGAGCGTTACATCTCGCCGTTGCGCGGACTCGGATATTGGCTGGGAATCTTCGGCGGTTCATTGATGATATTTCTATTGATTTATTCAGCGCGCAAACGCGCCCCCTGGTTACGCTGGCTCGGGGGAATACCCACTTGGTTTGAAATCCACATGGTATTGGGGATCGTGGGACCCTTATTTATATTGTTTCATTGCAACTTTCACTTAGGAGCCACCAATAGCAATGTCGCGCTGATCTGCATGTTGCTGGTGTCTGGAAGCGGTGTCATTGGCCGCTATATATATACGCGATTGCATGCGCATATGGATGGCAACGAAGATACGCTCGATCAACTTAAAACGGTGGCTACTCGGCTGCGTTCTCAAACCACTTCGATCGCATTACTGCCCGGTTTGTTGGATGCTATAGAAGCAGTGGAGCAGCAGTATATCGTGCCGCCCAAGGGGATTTTCGGCCGCCTTTGGCATCTGCCCAGCGGCGGGGTTCGTTTCGCTCTAGCACGCCTAACTGTGCGTCGAGAAATTAAAGAAGCGGTAGAAAAGGCGTTGCGGCGTGAGTCTGAATTAATTGCGCAGCACGCGCAGCGTATTGCAGTGGTCGCCCGTCGTTATGCGGATAGACGGTTGGAAGCCGGTCGCCGCGTGGTCGAATATAAATCCTATGCGAAGTTATTTTCATTTTGGCATGTGTTGCATATTCCGCTATTTTTTATGTTGTTAATTGCGGGTCTCGTACATGTTGTTGCGGTCAATGTTTACTGAGTGGGCACGAAAAATCAGATGGGAGAACAAAGTATTGCCAAAGCAATGGGTGTTGCATGGATGCTGACAATCTCAATGATCGTAGGTTCTAATGCCTTAGGTGCATCAGTGGAAACACTGCTCATGCCGGGCAAGGTGTCGCGCGCCCACGTAAAACAGGAAGAGACCTGTACCAATTGCCATGATCGATCCAATGTTCGGACCCAGACTTCGCTTTGCTTAGATTGTCACAAGGAAATTGCAGCCGACGTGCGCGGCCATACGAGATTTCACGGCCATATGCCCAACATTGGCACGGGTGAGTGCCGCGCTTGCCATACCGAACATAAAGGGCGAGAGGCCGATATTACTCAACTCAGCCGCGCACAATTTGATCATCACCTCACTAATTTTGAACTAAAAGGTGCACACAGCACGCTGGACTGCACCAGTTGTCACAAGCCGAATGTGGCTTATCGGAAGGCGCCTGAAGCATGCGTAGGCTGCCATAAATCTGACGATGTACATCACGGCCAATACAAGCAATCCTGTGGCGAATGCCATAGCTCGTCCAGTTGGAGTGGCGGCAAATTCGATCATAGTAAGACCGAGTTCAACCTTACAGGCGCGCACACATCGATTACGTGCGATGCCTGCCATATCGGCGGACATTATAAACCGACCCCTAAGAGTTGTAATGGCTGTCACGCGACCGACGATGAACACCGCGGCGCTCGCGGCGCGGATTGCGGCAAATGCCACACGACCAAGGAATGGAAAACCGCCAAGTACGACCACCTCAAAGAGACCGGCTACGAACTGTTAGGTGTACACGAGAAGGCCACCTGCGTTGCGTGTCATCGCAGCGGTAACTATAAGGACAAGATTCCGAAAGATTGTAATGGCTGTCATCAGGCGGATGACTCACATGCGGCCAGGCTTGGCCCGAAGTGCAATGACTGTCATGGTAACGACAAATGGAAGCCAGTCAACTATGACCACCTCGCAAAAACTAAGTATGCGTTGATCGGAAACCACATTAAATTAGACTGCCATGTTTGCCATACGGCTCCGGTGAAGACTCAGAAATTAGCCAAAGACTGCGTAGGATGCCATCGCAGTGAAGATCCTCATGGTGGCAAAATTAAGGGCGGCTGCGATACCTGCCATGGCCAAAAAACCTGGACCTCCGACATTACTTTCGATCACGACCTGACCCACTATCCGCTACTAGGATTACATCGAGTTGTGAGCTGCGCCCAGTGTCATAAGACTTTGGCGTTTACGGGTACTCCAACTAAGTGTATCGAATGTCATTCGCATGACGACGTGCATAAGGGCGGGTTGGGCAAGAAATGCGAGAGCTGTCATTCCTCCAATGGTTGGCCGATTTGGGTGTTTGATCATGCAAAGGAAGCACACTTTCCCCTACTGGGTGCTCACGCCAAGCTGAAATGCGCCGACTGCCACCACGAGACACCCGGTTCCGTAAAGATGTCGCAGCAATGCGGCGCATGTCATCATCAAGATGATCGCCACCTAGGGCTGTTCGGGGCACAATGTGACCGGTGTCACCGCAGCTACTCCTGGAAAGGCGCCAGGATCCAGTAGGGAATCTTATGAAGTTGCGTTTCCTATTGGGATTCATTGTGCCACTT
>JAYVYN010000113.1:0-4856 GCA_043784265.1 Gammaproteobacteria bacterium
TGGTGCGGCTAGTGCGCGGCAAAGGAAAGTTTGGGAAACCGTCAAGCGCGGACAAGAACTTGCGCTGGAAACAGCCAAGATCGGTATGCCGGCTGGCCATCTCGACGATGTGGTTCGCGCCTATTATGAGCGCGAAGGCTGGGGACCTCATTACCGACTGCCTGGGCTACCGCATCGCACCGGGCATGGAATTGGCATGGATGGACACGAGCCTGCCTATCTGGTGCACGGGGATACCACAGCGCTACAGGTAGGGATGTGTTTTTCCGATGAGCCTGGACTTTATATCCCGGGACAATTTGGAGTTCGTTTGGAAGATTGCTGGTATATGAGCGCGGCGGGTCCTGTCACTTTCACGCCGTTTGCGGAATCGATTGATACGCCAATGGGTGTTAAAATAGCGATTGAATAAAAGAAGAGAGCCGTTGCATGAATCGAACCTACTCAATGTTATCAATGGCCGGGTTGTGCTGCTTTTCTGAATTGCTGTTATCGGCACCGATTTTTGCAGCCACCCTAACTCTGGATGAATTGGTGGCCAAGAATATTGAAGCGCGCGGGGGTCTTGCTGCCGTGCATGCAATGCAATCGCTCAAAATTCAAGGCAAGTTATTGGCTAATGAGGGCCAGTTCGAACTTGCATTCGTGCAAATCGTGCGCCGACCCACATCGGTGCGGACAGAAGCGACGATCCAGGGATTGACTCAAGTGCAGGCTTACGACGGATCTGCGGGTTGGCAGATCAACCCTTTTCAGGGACGCAAGGATCCGGAGCGATTGTCGGCAGACGATGTCAAGAGTCTTGCGGAGACAGCGGCTGATTTTGATGGCGCTTTGGTAGATTGGGGCCTGAAGGGCAATAAGCTTGAGTATTTAGGTACTGAAGATATTGAAGGCACGCAGGCGCATAAAATCAAAATGACACGGCCGAGCGGGGATACGGAGTATGTGTATCTTGATCCCGACCATTTTCTGGAAATTCGGACGTTGAGTCAGCGCACCGAACATGGCGTTCAAGTGGAGACTGAGACCGATTTAAGCGACTATGAAAAGATTGAAGGGGTTTTAGTGCCTTTTTCTATTGTGACGGGTGAGAAAGGCTCTTCTGATCGGCAGAAACTGATTGTGAGTCATGCCGAAATCAACGCAAAGGTCGATCCAGCGTTGTTCGTATTTCCAGCGGCGAAGTCCAAAAGCGGCACTTGAATAAAAACGGCATTTGAACTTTAGGATGCACAAAATGTTTCATACTCGATCTCTAATTGCGGTAGCCGTTGGAGCGTTTACGGCGTATCACGGAATCGCGGGAGATTTACAGCCTTTTTCGTCGGCCACAATTTCAGGGTTAGGTGCGCGCAATATTGGATCGGCAACCATGAGCGGGCGCATTTCGGCCATCGCAGGTTTTAAAGATCCTTCCGGACGAACTATTCTTTATGTTGGAGCGGCAAGCGGCGGGGTATGGAAGAGCTCGGATGGGGGCACTCGCTACAAACCGTTGTTCGACCAAGAGTCGGTGCAATCCATTGGATCGGTCGCGCTGGATCCGTCGAATCCGTTAAATGTTTGGGTGGGGACCGGCGAAGCTTGGACGCGTAATAGCGTATCAATTGGGGGTGGCATCTACAAATCTAGTGATGGGGGTGACACCTGGAGCAATGTCGGTCTGCCCAATTCTGAGCGTATCGCTAAAGTATTGGTGAGTCCAAAAGACCCCAATACGGTGTATGCGTGCGTTGCGGGTAAGCTTTGGAGTGATTCCGCAGAGCGTGGTTTGTATAAAACGGTCGATGGTGGCATTCACTGGAAAATGATTCTCAAGGGAGCCAATCTGTCTACCGGCTGCTCAAGTGTGGCCTTGGATACCACTAATTCTGAGGTGATTTTCGCAAGCCTCTGGGACTTTCGCCGTAAGGGGTGGACCTTTCGTTCCGGTGGAGAGTCTGCTAAGACGGTTTCTGGTAGCGGCTTATTCCGCTCAAGCGATGCTGGCGCTACCTGGGCTGAAATTACCGAATCCAATAACTCCGGATTCGCACATAAGCCGTTCGGTCGTATTGCAGTGGCAGTTGCACCGAGTAAATCGAATCGTATTTACGCCTATGTTGAGTCTGCCGATAGTGCGATGTATGTATCAGACGATGCGGGTAAGACCTGGCAACAGCGCGACAAGAGTCAATGGATGGTATGGCGTTCGTTCTACTTCGCCAATTTAATTGTCGACCCGAAGAATGCGGACCGAGTCTTTAAGACCGATGGCGCGTTAATTGTCAGCGATGATGCCGGTAAGAGTTTTAGTGCAGTGGGTGGTTTTGCCGGCATGCATGGCGATGTGCATGATTTATGGATTGATCCCGCTAATCCTCAGAGCATTGTCGCGGGCGATGATGGGGGTATTTGGTATTCCTATAATGGTGGCACCAAGTGGTGGAAGGGCGGGAATCTCCCGCTGTCCCAGTTTTATCATGTCAGTGTAGATAATGCTGACCCGTATCGCGTGTATGGTGGTTTGCAAGATAACGGTTCGTGGATTGGTGCAACGAGTCATCCGGGCGGCATCACCAATGCTCAATGGCAAACGGTTTATGGCGGAGACGGTTTCTGGGTGTTTCAGGATCCCTCGGATCCTAATTACGTGTACGCCGAGGCGCAGGGTGGATTCATCGGTCGAGTTAATCGTTGGAATTATGAGACGCGCGATATTCACCCGTTGCTGAATGCTGACGATCTGTCCAAGTATAAGAAACTTCGCTTTAACTGGAATACGCCGATTGCCCTTTCGCCGAATGAGAGCGGCACGATCTACTTGGGCAGCCAGTTCTTATTTCGCTCCAAAGACCACGGGCAAAGTTGGGCACGAATTTCTCCCGACTTGACCACCAATGATC
The DNA here is from genome assembly GCA_043784265.1 of Gammaproteobacteria bacterium. GTDB lineage: Bacteria > Pseudomonadota > Gammaproteobacteria > Steroidobacterales > Steroidobacteraceae > Bog-1198. The sequence continues at coordinate 2,889 of JAYVYN010000113.1, forward strand.
CTGCCCACCAAAAGCAGGAACAATCCGGTGGCGTAACGGTGGATAACTCTGCCGCTGAGATGTATGAAACGATATTCTCGATTAGTGAATCACCCAAAAATTCCCGCGTTATCTGGGCGGGAACCGATGATGGGCGTTTGCAAGTGACCCAAGATGCAGGGGAGCATTGGCAGGATGTGATTGCGAATGTTCCAGAGCTTCCCAAAGGCGCGTGGGTTAACTGGGTGCAAGCGAGTAATTTTGACGCGGGCACGGCCTATGCCGCCTTCGATTTGCACACTTTTGGTGATATGGCGGCCTACGTTTATCGCACGCGAGATTTTGGCAAGACGTGGATACCTTTGGTTAACGCCAAAGATTTAAAAACTGTGCGCGGCTATGCGCATGTCATCAAAGAGGACTTAAAGAGTCCGGGTCTTTTATTTCTGGGTACTGAATTTGGATTGTATGTGTCAATTGACGCGGGCGAGCGTTGGGCGCAATTCAAAGGCGGACATATTCCCAATGTGGCGGTTCGCGATATCGCCATCCAGACGCGCGAAAATGATTTAGTGCTTGCCACGCACGGTCGCGGCATTTGGATTATCGATGATATTACGCCACTGCGCGCTTTGTCAGCGGAGGTGTTAGCGGCGGATTTTACTATGATTCCCTCAAGGCCCGCGATTCAGCGGCTGCGCCCGAGCGGTGGCGAGGTCACGGGTGCCGCAGTGTTTATCGGTGATAATTCGCCGGATGGTACCGCGATTGTGTATTACCAGCGCGCGCGGCATCTGTACGGAAAACTCAAGCTTGAGATTCTGGACTCCTCGGGTAAAGTCGTTGCTGACCTTCCGGCGGACAAACGGCCTGGTTTGAATCGCGTTATTTGGAATATGCTGGAAAAGCCGCCGCGTGTGCCGCCAGCCGCACAGTTAGCAGGAGCGGGGACCCAGGGGACTCGCGTCTTACCTGGAAACTACAGGGTACGCATGACCAATAACGGAAAAGTGTACGAGTCGCCCTTGGTTGTGGCAATTGATCCGGCGGCCACTTTTACGCAAGCTGATCGAGAGACTCAACATGCTGCTGCAGCGCGCGTAAAGAAATTATTTTCGAGTGAAAGTCGGCTGATGGAGCGGATTATTGGATTGCGCAATCAACTGGGGGCGGTTGTTACAGGGTTGCCGAAGAAATCTTCTATCTCAGATCATGTGACTCTGCTCGATACGCAGGTCGATGCGGTTCGCAAAGAGATTGTCGCGACCACTGAGGGTGGGGCAATCACCGGTGAGGAGCGGCTCCGAGAGCATACCGATCAGTTGTACGGTGCATTGCTGACCTTTGAAGGCAAACCCACTGACTACCAGCAAGCGAATGTACTGGCGTTGGAGGCTGAATATTCGCGCATTCAGGAAAAATTTGAGGTTTTAACAGCGAAAAATTTGCCAGCGCTTAATAAGGAGTTGGTGGGCGCGGGCCGTGCTGCGCTGGAAGTTCCCAAGAGGGATACGGATGAGGACGACGACACGGATGTGGCATCGGCCAACCCGCATGCAGGCGCGATGGATGCGGATATGTTGATGCAGAGCCGTTTGCCGGCTGACTTTCGTCCATTTAGGTAATTGCGGGTATTGTTGATTGCGGCGAATTTTAAATCGTACCGGCTTGCTGGCTCTGATTTGTAAATCTGCGGTAGCGTTCGGAAGCTCTGAGCTCGGAGACTCTGAGTTCGGAGACCCGTTGGTGGTGACAGCGACTCGGACTCCCGAGCCGATGTTGCAAATTCCGGCGGAAGTCTCGCTAGTGGAAGGTTGGGAGTTGCGTGCGCGTGATGCCTTGGATCTGGCGTCGGCGTTGAGTCTAGTGCCTGGAGTCGATGCGCCCGCAGGGGGTGATGCCGGACCTTCGAGTGCGGTGCCTTCCTTGTGGGGATTGCATGAGTTTGATGCATTTTTATTGGTGGTCGATGGCGTGCCGTGGGGGGGG